>NZ_JBEPDM010000001.1:49452-93521 GCF_040300305.1 Streptomyces sp. NPDC000410 | reverse complement strand
CAGGTCTGGCCCGGGCCCCGCGTCAGGCCAGGCCCCGGCGGGCGACCGCCGGGGGCCTGTGGCCCGCGATCGACGCCACCATGTCGAGCACCTGCCGGGTCTCGGCGACCTCGTGCACGCGGTACACCCGCGCGCCGAGCCACGCCGACACCGCCGTCGTCGCGAGCGTGCCGACCAGGCGCTCCTTCACCGGGCGGTCAAGGGTCTCGCCGACGAAGTCCTTGTTCGACAGCGAGACCAGCACCGGCCACCCCGTCTCGACCATCTCGTCGAGCCGGCGTGTCGCCTCCAGTGAGTGCCGGGTGTTCTTCCCGAAGTCATGGCCGGGGTCGATGAGGATCCCGTCCCGGCGTACGCCGAGCTCGGCGGCCCGCTCGGCCAGACCGACGGTCACCCGCAGAATGTCCGCCATCACGTCGTCGTACGCGATCCGGTGCGGCCGGGTGCGCGGCTCCACGCCGCCCGCGTGGGTGCACACCAGTCCCACCCCGTACCGCGCGGCCACCTCGGCCAGCTTGGGGTCCACGCCGCCCCACGCGTCGTTCAGGAGGTCCGCGCCCGCTTCGCAGACCGCCTCGCCCACGTCGTGCCGCCATGTGTCGACGCTGATCACCACGTCGGGGAAGCGCCGACGCACCTCGGTGACGAAACCGACCGTGCGGCGCGCCTCCTCCTCGGCCGTCACCTCCTCCCCGGGACCGGCCTTCACGCCACCGATGTCGATGATGGCGGCACCCTCCGACACCGCCTGCTCGACGCGGGCGAGGGCGGGCTCGTCGCGGAACGTCGCGCCCTGGTCGTAGAAGGAGTCCGGGGTCCGGTTCACAATCGCCATGATCACGGGCTCGTGCGCGTCGAATTCGCGCCGGCCGAGCCGCAGAGTTCCGCTGAGCATCCCCGTCATCCCCTGTTTCCTCCTCGCGTTCGGTCGCCTGCGACCTTAACTGTCGGTGGTGCATGGCACGATCGGCAGCGGACGGTTTCCTGCTCCGGGGAGAGGCGCGCTGTGTTCTGGTTCTTGCTGATCGCGATGGTCGTGGTGGTCGCCGCGGTCACCCTCGCGGTGGTCGGCGGCGGTGAGAGTGAAGTGCTTCCGGACGCGGCGCCCGAGCGGCTGGTGGACCCGCTGCCGGTAATGCGCCCGGTGGCGCGGGCGGACATAGAGGCGCTGCGCCTGCCGGTGGCGGCGCGGGGCTACCGGATGGCGGACGTGGACGACGTGCTGGGGCGGCTCGCCGCGGAGCTCGCGGAGCGGGACGCGCGGATCGCCGAGCTGGAGTCGGCCCTGGCCGGGCGCCAGGCGACGGCTGTCGGCCCGCCCGAGCTGTTCGACAAGCCGCGGCCGCAGTCGTCGTCGCAGGCGCAGGCAGAGCCCGGGGTCGACGAGGAGCGCGAGCGATGACCGGCGGCGTCGTGGCGGGGCCGGACGGACGGCTGCGCTGCCCCTGGGGCCTCTCCACCGAGGACTACGTCACGTACCACGACGAGGAGTGGGGTCGTCCGGTCCACGGGGACGACGCGCTGTTCGAGCGGCTCTGTCTGGAGGCGTTCCAGTCAGGGCTGTCCTGGATCACGATCCTGCGCCGCCGCGAGGGCTTCCGGCAGGCCTTCGCGGACTTCAGGATCGCGTCGGTGGCGGACTTCACCGAGGCCGATCAGGAGCGCCTCCTGGCCGATCCGGGGATCATCCGCAACCGGGCCAAGATCGAGGCGACGCTCGCCAACGCGCGGGTGCTGGCGGGATGGGGGGCCGGTGAGCTGGACGCGCTGATCTGGTCGTACGCGCCCGAGCCGGGGGCGCGGCCGGCTCCGCGCACCGTCGCCGACGTACCTGCCGTGACGGACGAGTCCACGGCGCTGTCCAAGGACCTCAAGAAGCGCGGGCTGCGGTTCATCGGTCCGACGACCGCGTATGCCCTGATGCAGGCGTGCGGCTTGGTCGACGACCACCTGTCGGGGTGCGTCGCGCGGGGGCCGGGGGCGGTGCGGGTGGGCTGAGGTGGCGTGGGCTGTGGGGGTGGGGGGCGCCTGCGGCGGGCTTCTTTCCCCACCCCGCCCCTTCCCGTAACTGGGGGCAAGCCCCCCCAGCCCCCCGTACCGCCCTTCGGGCGGTGTCCTCAAACGCCGGACGGGCTGGAATGGGGGCTTCGCCCCATCCCAGCCCGCCCCGGCGGCGCAGGGTTCGGGGCGGAGCCCCGGAATCCTAGCGGCCCAGGTACTGCGGCTTGGACTTGGAGAGGAAGGCCTGGACCGCGATCGCGTGGTCCTCGGAGGCGCCGGCCTTGGACTGGAGTTCGTCCTCCTTGTCGAGGGTCTCGCCGAGCGAGTGGGCCGCGCCGTACGCGAGGGACTCCTTGATCGCGGCGTAGGCGACGGTCGGGCCGTCGGCCAGGGCGCGGGCGACCGACGCGGCCTCGGCGGCGAGGTCGTCGGCGGGGACGAGCTTGTTCACGATGCCCAGGTCGTAGGCCTCCTGCGCCGAGATCGAGCGCGGGAAGAGCAGCAGATCGGCGGCGCGGCTCGCGCCGATGAGCCGGGGCAGGGTCCAGGAGACGCCCGAGTCCGCGGTCAGGGCGACCCCGGCGAAGGACGTCGTGAACTTCGCGGAGTCCGCGACGACCCGGTAGTCCGCGGCCAGGGCGAAGCCCAGACCGGCGCCGGCGGCCACCCCGTTCACCCCGGCCACCACCGGCTTCGGCATCTCGGTCAGCGCCCGCACGATGGGGTTGTAGTGCTCACGCACCGTGTTCATCGTGTTCCTGGTGCCGGTCTCCCGGTCGGCGGCGAGCAGGGAGATGTGCTCCTTCAGGTCCTGGCCCACACAGAACGCCTTGCCCGTCGCGGTCAGCAGCACCGCCCGTACGGCGGCATCCGCGGCGGCGGCCCGCAGGCTGTCCCGGAGGGCGACCTTGGCCTCGGTGTTCATCGCGTTCATGGCCTCGGGCCGGTTGATCGTGATGGTCGCGAGTCCGTCGGTCACCTCGTACAGCACGGTGTCGGCCATGGAAGGGTCCTCCCCTTAGCGATTTCGTCGATGTCCAGGCCAGCATGGCGGAGACCGAGGAGGCCTGACATGCGCTCCGGTATGTGACCTGCGTCAAAGAAATGTGGGTCCTCGGTGAGAGCGCGAGGGCGAAGTATCGCAGGCGGATCGCCGAATTGAGTGGTTTTGCGAAAGCGCGTTGCGCAAGCGATGCCGACTGATGTTGGTCATCGGGTCCCGCCATGCGGGATAATGGCTGGGAAGCAATGTGTTCGATGCCGGTGACGCGTGCCCATCCAGGGGGCCGTCGGCTGACGATGAGCTGGTTTCAGGAAGGGGAACGAGCATGGCGGCCATGAAGCCGCGGACGGGCGACGGCCCGCTCGAGGTGACCAAGGAGGGGCGGGGCATCGTCATGCGCGTTCCGCTCGAAGGCGGCGGTCGGCTTGTCGTCGAGCTGACTCCGGACGAGGCCGACGCGCTCGGCGACGCCCTCAAGAAGGTCGTCGGCTGACGCGGAACGCGACCAGGATTCTTACGATTCTGCCCCGGCACGGTGTACACACACCGCGCCGGGGCAGAGTCGTAGGAGCACACGGTCAAGGGCCTCAGCCGCGGCGCACCGCGCACAGCAGCCCGTCGCCCACCGGCAGCAGCGACGACAGCAGCTCCGGGCTCTCCCGTACCGCCCGCAGCAGCTCCCGCACCCGCAGCACCTCGGCCGGCTGAGCCGCCGAATCGACCGTGCGGCCGTCCGCGAATACGCCCTCGAAGCAGACAAGACCCCCAGGTCGCAGCAGGCGCAACGATTCAGCGAGATAGTCCAGCGACTCCAGTCGGTCGCCGTCGCAGAAGACGAGGTCGTATCCGCCGTCCGCGAGCCGCGGCAGTACGTCCAGGGCGCGGCCGGGGATGAAACGCGCCCGGTTCCCCGCGAAGCCCGCGGCCCGGAACGCCTGCTTCGCGAACTGTTGCCGCTCCGGCTGGGGGTCGACCGTCGTCAGCACGCCGTCGGGCCGCATGCCGAGCAGCAGATAGATCCCGGAGACCCCGGTGCCGGTGCCGATCTCCGCCACGGCCTTGGCGTCCGCCGTCGCGGCCAGCAGTCGCAGGGCGGCGCCGGTGCCTGGCGACACCGAGGGCAGCGCTGCCTCCCGGGCCCGCTCACGGGCCCAGCGCAGCGCTTCGTCCTCGGCGACAAAGGCGTCGGCGAACGCCCAGCTCGTCTGCCGGTTGGCGGTAATGACCCTCTCCTGTCCCCGTAGTTGGCGCACCCGTGACTGTATCCGCTGCACCCGGGAACCCGCAGATGGGACCGGGCGTTATGGAGAGACAGAGGGAGAGGCGGGGGCGGGGTGCGAGAGACCGGCAGTCGCCCCCAAATTCGCGTAAAGATTCTTATCCGGAGCTAACGGGCGAGGTGGCTATGGTAGGGGCTCCACTGGACACCACCAGAGCCGACAGGGGAGGTGCGGCTGCGCCTGTGGATCGGAGAGGGGTGCTGCGGCGCCTCCTCAGGTCGGCGGGTGAGCCGAAATCCGTGACAGACACCGCTGACGCCCGTTCCAGCCAGATCGACTCCGTGCCCACCGCGACGTTCGCACCGGATGCGGAATCGCAGGCGTGGACCCCTCCCACCTGGGAGGACATCGTCAGCACGCACAGCGGCCGGGTCTACCGTCTCGCCTACCGTCTGACCGGAAACCAGCACGACGCCGAGGACCTGACCCAGGAGGTCTTCGTCCGCGTCTTCCGTTCGCTCTCGACGTACACACCGGGGACGTTCGAGGGCTGGCTGCACCGCATCACGACCAACCTCTTCCTCGACATGGTCCGCCGCAAGCAGCGCATCCGTTTCGACGCGCTCGGCGACGACGCGGCCGAGCGGCTGCCCAGCCGCGAGCCGTCCCCGCAGCAGGTGTTCCACGACACGCACTTCGACGCCGATGTCCAGCAGGCGCTGGACACCCTGGCGCCCGAGTTCCGCGCCGCCGTGGTGCTCTGTGACATCGAGGGGCTCTCGTACGAGGAGATCGCGGCCACGCTCGGCGTCAAGCTCGGCACGGTCCGCAGCCGCATCCACCGCGGCCGTTCCCACCTGCGCAAGGCGCTCAAGCACCGCTCTCCCGAGGCGCGTGCCGAGCAGCGCGCGCTCGCGGGCGTGGCCGGGGAGGGCGGGACGGCGTGAGCGGCACCAGCCCCAGTCCCACCCCCGCGGAGCAGCACCTGGGGGACCGGCTCGCTGCCCTGGTCGACGGCGAGCTGAACCATGACGCGCGCGAGCGTGTCCTCGCCCATCTCGCCACCTGTGCGAAATGCAAGGCCGAGGCCGACGCGCAGCGCCGACTGAAGAGCGTCTTCGCCACCGCCGCTCCGCCGCCGCCGTCCGAGGGGCTCCTCGCACGGCTGCAGGGGCTGCCCGGCGGCCCGCCCGGAGGCGACGACGACCGGCGCGGAGGTCCGTACGGAGGGGGGCGTCTCGGCGACGGCGTCTTCGACGTGTCCCCGGAAGGCTTCGGATACGTCCCCGCCGCGCACGGGTCCGGGGCCGGGTCCGAGCCCCGGTTCGGGTCGGGGGCCGGGTTCCGGATCCACGACGTGGGACGTCAGGAGGCGGAGCGTTCGGCGTGGCGCGGGCGTAGATTCGCGTTCGCCGCGGCCAGCGCGGTGTCGTTCGCGGCGATCGCCCTGGGCGGCACACTGCCGATGGCCGCGTCCGGCGACGCCGCCGCCCGCGGCGAGAGCCGGGGCAACAGTGTCACCCCGCTGCGCACCGCGACCCCGACCGGTGGCACCACCGAATCCAGCCGACGGCGCGGTGGGGCGACCGGTGACCAGGCCGTTCGTGGCGGGCAGGCCGTGCAGACCGCTCAGTCCGCTCAGTCCGGTCAGTCCGGTCAGTCCGGTCAGTCCGGTCAGTCGGGTCAGTCCTCCCGGTCCGCGGACGTGCTCCCGCAGACCCTGACGCAGGCGATGCGGGCACAGGCCATGGCCCACCCGTTCTCCGCGTCGCCGCTCCTGCTCACCGGAGCGCCGGCGGTACCGCCGACGCCCCCGTCGCTGATACGACCCGCGGGTCCGGCGTTCCAGTACGCCACCGCGCTCGGCCCCGCCGCGACGGCCACCCCCAGCCCGACCCACCTCGCGGCCCCGACCCGGCGCTGAGGCCGCGCGCCGTAGCGGAGGCGGGTCGCCGCGCTGTGGGACCGCGACGGCAAACCTGGTTGAATCCAGGGAAGGGGTGCCCGGCGGGGCGCGCGGACGGCAGTTGCGGGGAGAGCATGCAGAACGGGAAGCCGACGGGTCCCAAGCCGAAGTGGTGGAGTAGGCCTCGCCACCAGTCCCCGGAGGCCGAGGCCCTGCCGGTCCCGTCGGACCAGGGACAGGACCGGGATCGGGACCTGGATCAGGCCCTGGATCAGGACCCGGCCCTCGACCGGAACGGGGACCGAGGCCTGGACCGGACCCCGGACCAGGCCCCCGCGGACTCCCGGGCGCATGCGGACCCGGCCCGGACCGAGCCCGTGGCACCGGCCGCCGTCGCCCCCGTGGACGACGACCGGTCCGAGTACACGCTGGCCGCCCCGGCTCCCAAGCCTGCCCCGGCGGACGCCCCCGACCCGGCGGACGCCGCGGCCCCGGTGGATGCCCCGGCAGTGGCCCCTGCTCCCGAGGGGACTCCGCACGCCGGTCTGCCGGACGATCCCGCGGACCACCTGGTGCGGCCCCTGCACGAGCCCGACGAGTACCGGACGCCGCCCTACGGCGGCCCGGGGCCATGGGCGCCGGCCCCGCCCGTGCAGCGGCCGGTGGGGACTCCCGCGCAGGGGACGCCCGTACCGCCGCAGCACCCGGCGGCCGGATACCCGGCGCAGGCCCCCGCACCGGTGCCACCCGCCCCCGCGGGTCCCGCTCCCGTGGCACCTGCCCCCGCGGGGCCCACTCCGGTAGCGCCCGCCCCGGCGGCCCCCGCCGCCATGGCGCCGACCGCCCCCACCCAGTGGACCCAGTACGACCCCTGGAGCGCCCCGGGCGCGGTGGCGCCGCTGTCCCATGCCGGCGTGCCCCCGAAGAAGAAGTCCCGGCGGGGCACCGCCCTCGCCGGCGCGCTGTTCTTCGCGCTGCTCACCGGAGTGCTCGGCGGCGGAGTCGGCGCGTACCTCGAACGCAACGGCGGCATCACCACCGTCGAGCTCCCGCAAGCCGGCCCCGAGGACTCCGGCCGCGCCCCTGACAGCATTGCCGGGATCGCCGCCAGCGCCCTCCCCAGCGTGGTGACGCTGCACGTCAGCGGCAACGGCGAACAGGGCACCGGCACCGGCTTCGTGCTCGACCGGCAGGGCCACATCCTCACCAACAACCACGTCGTCGACCCCGCCGGAACCTCCGGCGACATCTCCGTCACCTTCAGCGGGGGAGAGACCGCCGACGCCACCCTCGTCGGCAAGGACAGCGGCTACGACCTCGCCGTCGTCAAGGTCACCGGCGTCTCCGGCCTCAAGCCGCTTCCCCTGGGCAACTCCGACAACGTCCGCGTCGGCGACCCGGTCGTCGCCATCGGCGCCCCCTTCGACCTGCAGAACACCGTGACCGCCGGAATCATCAGCGCCAAGGAGCGCCCGATCACCGCAGGCGGCGAGCAGGGCGATCCCAGCGACATGAGCTACGTCGACGCGCTCCAGACCGACGCCCCGATAAACCCCGGCAACTCCGGCGGCCCGCTCGTCGACTCCAAGGCCCGTGTCATCGGCATCAACAGCGCCATCCGCGCCGCCGACAGCGGCTCGGGTCCCGAGGGCGGCGGCGGCCAGTCCGGTTCCATCGGTCTCGGCTTCGCCATACCCATCAACCAGGGCAAGCGGGTCGCCGAGGAGCTCATCAACACCGGAAAGGCCACCCACCCGGTCATCGGGGTCAGCCTCGACATGAAGTACACGGGCGACGGCGCCCGCGTCGGCGACAAGGGCCGGGACGGCGCCCCGGCCGTCACCGCCGACGGCCCCGCCGCCAAGGCCGGTATCCGTACGGGCGACGTGATCACCAAGGTCGACGGTCAGCGGGTGCACAGCGGTGAGGAGCTCATCGTCAAGATCCGCGCCCATCGGCCCGGCGACCGGCTGGAGCTGACCGTGGTCCGGGACGGCAAGGAGCAGAGCAAGACCCTGACACTCGGCTCGTCCAGCGGCTCGTGACGGACATTCGAGGCACGTGACGGACATCCGAAGGGCCCGCGGAAGGTACCGTCCGGACAGATTGGCCGGGTACCGTGGACCGGGCCCATTCCACGACGATCAGCGGGCACGAAGAACACAAGGAGCAGCTAGGTGTTCAATGACATAGGTGCACTCGAGCTCGTCGCGCTCGTGGTCCTCGCCGTGCTCATCTTCGGCCCGGACAAGCTGCCGAAGGTCATCCAGGATGTCTCGCGCTTCATCCGCAAGATCCGGGAATTCTCCGACAACGCCAAGCACGACATCCGCAGCGAACTGGGCCCGGAGTTCAAGGACTTCGAGTTCGAGGACCTCAACCCCAAGACCTTCATCCGCAAGCAGCTCAACGAGAACGAGGATCTCAAGGAGATCCGGAGCAGCTTCGACCTGAAGAAGGAAATGAACGAGGTCGCCGACGCGGTCAACGGCAAGGAGCCCGAGCCCGACGCCTCCGTACCGGCCACGAATGGGAACGGCAGTACGGACCTGCTCAAGAAGCGCGAAAAGCTCGATCAGGGCGACCGCCCACCCTTCGACGCAGACGCCACCTGAGTGCACCTGAGTGCCATCAATCCCTACGAGCCGGTGTGAGGTGGCTATCCTCCATCTGTCCGGAAACGAGGACGCCCGCAGGGGGGCGGGCCGTTTCGGACCCTGGAGATCGAGGAGGCGGCCGGATAGATGGAGACGACGAGTCGGGTAGGGGCGCAGAGCACGCCCAGCACGTCCAGTGCTGAGGAGGTGCCCGCAGCCCGGCGTACGGTCATCGACAGCTATCTGCGGGCGCCGTTCCCCTGGTACGGGCTGGACGAGGCGTTCACCGGGCCGCGCTGGCTGATGCAGGTCGGCACCGACGCGGACGGCGCGGTGCAGCACGGCGCGATCGGGCACGGCGACGAGCCGTCGATAAAGTCCGACGCGTCCGCGGCCGAGAAGGAACGCTTCGCGGTGGTCGTGACGGTCGCAGCGAACCCGGTGCGGCGCAGCGGTGACGGTACGGGCGTCCTGGACGCCACGACGGTCTCGTCCGCGGCCTGGCTGGCCGGTTCGGGCCTGTTGGCGTACACCTGGCCCGCGCAGCTGGACCACTCGCTGCGGGACCGCTGGCTGGACCAGCAGACCGAGGCCGCGTTCGAGCTGGCGGACGATCTGACCGGGCCGGCCTGGTCGGCGCTGTCGCTGCCGGTGGACGGCGTTCCGATGCCGTTCCACTACCGGGAGTCCGAGTTCGGGTGGGTGCTGGCCGGCTCCGCCGGTGATGTGCATGTGGGGGCGTACGGGCGGGGGATGAGCGCGTACGGGCTGGGGTTCGCCGCGGTGCGGGACCTCGGGGCGTACGCCTAGGCCTCGTACGCCTGAGGCCTCGTACGCCCGGACGAGTGGGCGGGCGCGGGGCGGGTCGTGCCCGCCCGGCGTGCCCACCCGTCCGACCCCGGAGCTCCGGGCCGGACGGGCGGACGCCCACGACCGGGCTCAGAACTTGTTGCGCGGGGTGATTCCCAGGCTCATGCCCGACAGGCCGCGCTGGCGGCCGCCCAGCTTGCCGGCGATGGCGCGCAGCGCCGAGCCGGCCGGGGAGTCGGGGTCGGTGATGACGACCGGCTTGCCCTCGTCGCCGCCCTCGCGCAGGCGTACGTCGATCGGGATCTGGCCCAGCACCGGGACCGTCGCGCCCGTGGTCTTCGTCAGGCCCTCGGCGACCTTCTGGCCGCCGCCGGTGCCGAAGACGTCGACCATCTCGTCGCAGTGCGGGCACGGCAGGCCCGACATGTTCTCGACGACGCCGACGATCTTCTGGTGGGTCTGCACGGCGATGGAGCCGGCCCGCTCGGCTACCTCGGCCGCGGCCTGCTGCGGGGTGGTGACGACGAGGATCTCGGCGTTCGGCACCAGCTGGGCCACGGAGATCGCGATGTCGCCCGTGCCCGGGGGCAGGTCGAGCAGCAGGACGTCCAGGTCGCCCCAGTAGACGTCCGCGAGGAACTGCTGGAGCGCGCGGTGCAGCATCGGCCCGCGCCACACCACCGGCGTGTTGCCCGGGGTGAACATGCCGATCGAGATGACCTTCACGCCGTTCGCCGACGGCGGCATGATCATGTTCTCGACCTGGGTGGGGCGGCCGTCCGCGCCCAGCATGCGCGGCACGCTGTGCCCGTAGATGTCGGCGTCGACGACACCGACCTTCAGTCCGTCGGCGGCCATCGCCGCCGCCAGGTTCACGGTCACGGAGGACTTGCCGACGCCGCCCTTGCCGGAGGCCACCGCGTACACGCGGGTCAGCGATCCGGGCTTGGCGAAGGGCACCTCGCGCTCGGCGGTGCCGCCGCGCAGCGAGGCCGCGAGCTCGCGCCGCTGCTCGTCGCTCATCACGTCAAGCGTTACGTCGACGCCGGTGACGCCCTCGACGCGGGAGACCGCGTCGGTGACGCGCTGGGTGATGGTCTCGCGCATCGGACAGCCGGAGACGGTGAGGTAGACCGTGACGGCAACCGCTCCGTCTGCACCGATCTCAACCGATTTGACCATGCCGAGGTCCGTGATCGGTTTGTTGATCTCGGGGTCGTTCACCGTCGCCAGTGCTTCGCGCACCGCGTCTTCCGTAGCCATACCGACGATGGTACGGCGCCCACTCCCGCCCCGGGAAAGCCTGTCAGCGGTCGCCTTCGTCACGTCCGCGCCCCGCGTCCGAGCCCGATGGCCGGAATACGGCGGGGCGCTCGGCCAGCTCCTTGAGCAGGTCCTCGAACTCCGAGCGGATCCAGTCCCGCGTCGCGACCTCGCCGAGCCCCATCCGCAGCGCCGCGATCTCCCTGGTCAGATACTCCGTGTCCGCGATCGAACGCTCGTTCTGGGACCGGTCCTGCTCCATCTCGACCCGGTCGCGGTCCGCCTGGCGGTTCTGCGCGAGCAGGATCAGCGGGGCCGCGTACGACGCCTGGAGCGACAGCATGAGCGTCAGGAAGATGAACGGGTAAGGGTCGAAGCGCACCGAGGGCGGCGCGAAGACGTTCCACAGGACCCAGACGACGATCGTCAGGGTCATCCAGACGAGGAAGCGCCCTGTCCCCAGGAAGCGGGCGATCTTCTCGGAGAGGCGGCCGAACGCCTCGGGGTCGTACTCCGGAAGCAGCTTGCGGCGAGGTGCGCGCGGCAGGTCGAGCCGGACCCGGCGCCGGGGCGGGGCGCCCTCGCCGCGTTCTCCCCGTTCGGCCGGTCCGTGCTCACTCCCCACCGGCGGCCCCCGTTCCCTCGAACTCGCTCTCGCGCCAGTCCTCCGGCAGCAGATGGTCGAGTACGTCATCCACGGTCACCGCGCCCAGCAGCGAGCCGCTCTCGTCCACGACCGGCGCCGCGACCAGGTTGTACGCGGCGAGATAGCTGGTCACCGCGGGCAGCGGGGTGTCCGGGGCGAGCGGCGGCAGATCGCTGTCGACGATAGAGCTGACCAGCGTGAACGGCGGATCGCGCAGCAGCCGCTGGAAGTGCACGGTGCCCAGGTACTTGCCGGTGGGGGTCTCGTCGGGCGGCCGGCAGACGTACACCTGCGCGGCCAGCGCGGGCGAGAGGTCCGCCTGCCGCACCCGGGCCAGCGCGTCCGCGACGGTCGCGTCCGGACGCAGCACGATCGGCTCGGTCGTCATCAGCCCGCCCGCCGTCCGCTCCTCGTACGACAGGAGACGGCGTACGTCGGCGGCGTCGTCCGGCCGCATCAGCTGGAGCAGCCGTTCCTTGTCCTCCTCCGGGAGCTCCGAGAGCAGATCGGCGGCGTCGTCCGGGTCCATCGCCTCCAGCACGTCCGCCGCCCGCTCCTCCTTCAGCTTCCCGAGGATCTCGATCTGCTCGTCCTCGGGCAGCTCCTCCAGCACGTCGGCGAGCCGGTCGTCGTGCAGCGCCGCGGCGACCTCCACGCGGCGCTTGGGGGAGAGGTGGTGCAGGGCGTTGGCGAGATCGGCGGGGCGCAGCCGCTCGAAGGTGGCCACCAGGCTCTCGGCGCCCTGTCCCTCCTCCTCCAGCGAGAACCCGGTCACCGCCGACCACTCGACGGTCAGCGCCTCGCCCTTGCGGCGCAGGGCACCGCCCTTTCCCCTGCGGACGAAGACCTTGTCGATCTCCCAGTCGCGGCGGGCCGGCAGCTGCTGGATGGCCACGTCCAGGACGGTGACCTCCTCGCCGCTCTCCACCAGCCGGACCCGCCGGTCCAGCAGCTCGCCGAGGACGAGGCGCTCGGTCGGGCGCTGCTCGAAGCGCCGCATGTTGACGACACCGGTCGTGATGACCTGGCCGGATTCGACGCCGGTGACACGGGTCATGGGGAGGAAGATCCGGCGCCGGCTGAGCACCTCCACGACCATGCCGAGCAGCCGTGGCGGGCGGCGGCCGACGCGGAGCATCGCGACGAGGTCGCGGACGCGTCCCACCTGTTCGCCGTTGGGGTCGAAGACCGGTACGCCGGCGAGGTGGGAGACGAAGATGCGAGGGGCGCCTGCCGGCATGTCGTACGCCTCCTCACGTGGCTTATGTGGTGGTTTGTGCGGTTCAGGTTAGCCCGTACCGATCCATCGGGTCCCGGTGAGAGGTCCGTACGGCTCCCCGAACCACCCCGGGTACGCTGCGGTCCAGCACCCCCCACCTGCGTATGAGAGGCAGTGTGCTCGTGACCGCTCTCCCCCCGGCCGCCGTCGCCCGGGTCCGCCGGGCCGCGCTTTCCGTCGCACTGTGCGCGGGGCTGACCGTCGCCCTCACGGCCTGCGCCGAGGAGGTGGACCCGGACGCGGGGACGAACGGGGTCGGCAAGCTGGAGGCGACCGCGATCGAGTCGAAGGCGAAGGCGGCCGCGGACGAGGCCCTGGCCGTGCGGCTCGCCGGGACGCTGGTCTCCAAGGGCGGCACGTACAAGCTGAACATGCGGCTCAAGAAGAGCGGCGGGATCGGCTCCGTGACCTCGAAGAACTCCACCTTCGCGCTGCTGCGGGTCGGTGACGCGCTCTATCTGAAGGCCGACGCGGGATTCTGGGCGGGGGCCTCCGAGGCGCCCAGCGACGAGGACGAGGCCGCGGCGCAGAAGCTCGACGACATGTACGTGAAGGTCCCCGAGGACGATCCGACGTACAAGCAGCTGCGCGGCTTCACCGACATGACCGTGCTGCTGGACGGGCTGCTGAGCCTGCACGGAAAGCTCAGCAAGGGCGACCGCGACAAGGTCGACGGCCTGCGCACGATCAAGGTCCTCGGAGGCGAGGGCAGCGGGGGCACGCTCGACGTGTCCCTGGACGGAACCCCGTATCCCCTGCGGTTCGCCCGGGCGGGCGGGGCGGGGGTGCTCACGCTGGCGGACTGGGACGAGGACTTCGAGCTGAAGGCCCCGACGAAGGAGGAGTCGGTGGACTACGGCCGCGAGCTCCCCCGCACGAGCGACTGATTCCGGGGGCGCTGCCCCCGTCCCCCCGGCCGGGGCGCTGCCCCGGACCCCGCCTTCGGGGGCACCGCCCCCGAACCCCCGCGCCTCAATCGCCTGCGGCGGGCCTTCTCCCCGCCCCGCCCCTTCCCGGCTGTGTCGATTTGCGGCTCCGCCGCGTGGGGGGCAAGCCCCCAGGCCCCCGTACGACCTCCGGCCGTGTCCCCAGACGCCGGAGGGGCTGGGAAACCCAGCCCGTACGGCGTTTGAGGAGCGGGGGTCCGGGGGGGCGGAGCCCCCCGTAACGGGGTCTGGGGCGGAGCCCCAGTTCGGGAAGGGGCGGGGCGGGGAGAGAAGCCGGCCGCAGGCGCCCCCGGCCGCTCCGGCCCCCCTCAGTCCGCGCGCTTGCGGCCCCGGCGCATCAGCAGGCGCGGCAGCGCCGCCGGGATCGGGCGGCGGGTGATCGCCGGGGACGGCAGCGGGGTGGCCGACAGCGACCCCTCGGGGTGGTTCGTGGAGGACGAAACGGGCTCCAGGCGCAGCACCCGGCACTCCCGCGCCCACCGCTCCGGCACCCCCTCGCCGTCCGGCGCGTTCAGCCGCTTGCCCTTGAGTTCGGAGACCGCGGCCTCCCAGGCCTCCGAGCGGGGCGCGAGCTCGTGCACCGTGGCAGTCCAGGTGACCAGCCGGCCGCCCTTGTCCTTGCTGCGGACGGTCACGTCGGCGGAGCCGCCGTCGGTGAGGCCGGGCAGCGGCTGCTCGCCGGGTCCGTCGCCGACGACATGCGCGGCACCTTCGTGCCACACATGCCACAGCGCCCGGGCTGGGGAGCCCGTGCCCCGGACCCAGATGAGGCCGGACTTCTTGGTGGCCTCCTCGACGAGGGCGTGGCCGAGCAGAGCGTCGTTCATGCCCCGCAGCCTATTAGAGCCAGCCGTTGCGCTTCAGCGTGCGGTGAATGGTGAGACAGATCCCGGCGATGCCGACGAGCACCATGGGGTAGCCGTACTGCCAGTGCAGCTCCGGCATGTAGTCGAAGTTCATGCCGTACACACCGCAGACCGCCGTCGGTACGGCGATGATCGCCGCCCAGGACGTGATCTTCCGCATGTCCTCGTTCTGCGCGACGGTCGCCTGCGCCAGGTTCGCCTGGAGGATCGAGTTGAGCAGCTCGTCGAAGCCGATGACCTGCTCCTGCACCCGGGCGAGGTGGTCGGCGACATCGCGGAAGTACTTCTGGATGTCCGGGTCGACCAGCCGCATCGGCCGCTCGCTCAGCAGCTGCATCGGCCGCAGCAGCGGCGTCACCGCCCGCTTGAACTCCAGTACTTCGCGCTTGAGCTGGTAGATCCGCCCCGTGTCCGTACCGCGCGTGCTGCCCTTCGCCGGGGCCGAGAAGACATCGATCTCGATCTCGTCGATGTCGACCTGGACCGCGTCCGCGACCGCGATGTACCCGTCCACCACATGGTCGGCGATGGCGTGCAGGACGGCCGACGGCCCCTTGGCGAGCAGCTCCGGGTCGTCCTGGAGCCGGTGGCGCAGATTGCGCAGCGAGCCCTGCCCGCCGTGCCGCACGGTGATCACGAAGTCGGGCCCGGTGAAGCACATGACCTCGCCGGTCTCGACGACCTCGCTGGTCGCGGTCAGTTCGGCGTGCTCGACGTAGTGGATGGTCTTGAAGACGGTGAAGAGGGTGTCGTCGTACCGCTCCAGCTTGGGCCGCTGGTGGGCGTGGACGGCGTCCTCCACGGCGAGCGGGTGGAGCCCGAACTCCGCGGCGATGCCCGCGAACTCCTCCTCGGTCGGCTCGTGCAGCCCGATCCACGCGAATCCGCCGCCCTCGCGCACCCGCAGCATCGCCTCGTGCGGGGTGAGGCACGCCGTGTCCTTCACCCGCCGGCCGTCGCGGTAGACGGCGCAGTCGACGACAGCGCTGGAGGCCGAGGGGTCACGCGTGGTGTCGTACGAGCTGTACGGGCCGCTGCTCTTGCGCAGCGCGGACGGGCGGACCGCTTCGCGCAGGTCACGGATCATCGACATGGCAGGCTCCTTCACGGAGAGGCCGCCGGTGCGAGGCGTGGCACAGCCCGGAATGAGGACGTGTTTTCGATACGGTCTCGATACGTCCGCAAAGCGGGCGGCACCGCGGGACGCGGTGACGGCGTTCGCTTCAGACAGTCAGGCAGTCAGGCAAAAACGAGGTGCTCTTCCGTCCTGCGCGGCGTCGTCATGAAGCTCTCATGCGGGGCATGAGGAGAACGGTGCCGAAAGCCCTCAGTTCAGACACTGAGGAGTCGAGCGGAAGAGCGGTTTGGTACTGCACGGTCGACTTCGATCCACCGCAGACCCCACCTCCTCCGGCCGGTCCCCCGTAAGGGATGACGTGTCGTCGGGCCCCGAGAGCGACACTTCAGCGTGGCTTCATCATGCTGACCCGAACAGGCGGCCAAGCCTATCAGCCGACTGAGGGCCAATCCCTGCTATTGCCCGTTCCTGATGCGATCTATGCTCGCGGGATGGCAGAAGTTCTTGCTCTGGTCGAGGCCCGGCTGCACACCACCCTGGGCGAACCGGACGCGCGCGCCGCCGTCACCTTCCTCGGTACGGACCGGATCGAAGTGCTCCGGTTCATCGATGGTGACATCGTTCGCTACGCCACGCTCGGCATGTCGGCCCAGCCGATGAACGATCCCAAGGACGTGCTGGCCGACCCGGTGAAGGGCCCGCGCGCCGAACTGCTCCTGTCGGTACGGGGCGGGCTCGCCGACACCGACAAGGTGCTCCGCGCGCTCGCCGTACTGGCGTCGTCGCCGCAGGTCGAAGGCGTGATCGTGGCACCCGGCAACTCCATGGACCTGGGCGAGCCGCTGTGGCCCGACGCGCCGTACTCCTCCGTCCTGGTGGCCGAGTCCGGCGGTCTGGTGGCGGACTTGGAGCTGGACGACCCGATGGACCCGGTGCGCTTCCTTCCGCTGCTGCCCATGACGCCGAACGAGGCGGCGTGGAAGCGGGTGCACGGAGCGGCGGCGCTCCAGGAGCGGTGGCTCAAGCACGGGACGGACCTGCGCGATCCGCTGCGCCGCTCGGTGCCCTTGGACTGAGCGCCGCTATCCGTACGCCCGTACGCCCGTACGCCCGTACGCCCGTTCGGCCACACGCCTCCGCGCCCGTACGCCTTCGCGCCCGTTCAGGCTTGTTCGCGCCGGCGGACTGTGAGGTGCGACACGGCTGAACCACTCCGGACAGGTGATCGTCCTTGACGCGGCGCCGTGTGGGTAGGACCGTTGGGCGCTATGAGGGGCGAACCCAGTTGCCCGAAGTGTGGTGGCCGGGTCAGGGCGCCCGGTCTCTTCTCCGACACATGGCAGTGCGATGTGCACGGTTCCGTGCACCCGCTGCAGCCCGTGATTCCGCCCAGCGTCGAGGCCGTCAGCGTCGTGGTGGCCCGTGCGAAGGTCCCGGTGTGGATGCCCTGGCCGCTCCCGGTCGGCTGGCTCTTCACCGGTGTCGCGTACGCGGGGGACGACCGCAGCGGCGGCCGCGCCACGGCCGTCGCCTGCTCGGGTCCCGGCCCGCTCGGGGGAGTGGGGGAGTTGCTGCTGGTCGCGGAGGAGCTCGGGGTCGGACTCGGCGCGCGTTTCGCCGGGATCGACGGTCCGGACCCGGGCCCGCACATGGTCGTCGACAAACCCCCGCAGGCCAAGGTCCTCGCGGCCGGCCGGCCGACCCCGCTGTGGCACGTGACCGACGCCCCTGAGGACCGTGCGGTCTTCGCGGGCGAGGCACGCGGGTTGTGGCTGTGGGCGATCGTCTGGCCGGAGTCCACGGGCCTGTTGATGTACGACGAGCTGATACTGACCGATCTCCGCGACGCGGGCGCGGAGCTGGATCTGCTGCCCTGCGGCGCGCTGTCGCCGAGACTGCTGGCCTGAGGCGGGCGGTGGTGGCCGGGCACCGGGGCCGTGGCCGGTGACCGGCGGGTGGCCGGACCCGGTGGCCCGCGGGACGTGCGGGACGTGCGGGACGGGAAACGCCCGCATCGCCGTTACCATGGAGCGTCCCCTGTCCGCATCGACCCCTGGAGTCCCGCGTCGTGCGCATCGATCTGCACACCCACTCCACGGCGTCGGACGGTACGGACACCCCGGCCGAGCTGGTGCGTAACGCGGCGGCCGCCGGACTCGACGCCATCGCGCTGACCGACCACGACACCGTGGGCGGCCACGCCGAGGCCGTCGCCGCGCTCCCCGAGGGTATGACCCTCATCCCGGGCGCCGAGCTCTCCTGCCGCCTCGACGGCGTGAGCCTGCACATGCTGGCGTACCTCTTCGACCCGGCCGAGCCCGAGCTCGCCGCCGAGATCGAGCTGGTGCGCGACGACCGGGTGCCGCGCGCCCGGGCGATGGTCGGCAAGCTCCAGGAGCTGGGCATCCCGGTCGAGTGGGACCAGGTGGCCCGGATCGCGGGGGACGGCGCCGTGGGCCGCCCGCACATCGCCTCCGCGCTCGTCGAACTCGACGTCGTACCGGACGTGTCCACCGCCTTCACCAGCTGGCTCGCCGACGGCGGCCCGGCGTACGTCCAGAAGCACGAGCTCGACCCCTTCACCGCGATACGCCTGGTCAAGGCCGCCGGCGGGGTCACCGTCTTCGCCCACCCCGCCGCCGTCAAGCGGGGCCGTACGGTGCCGGAGTCCGCGATCGCCGAGCTCGCGGCCAAGGGCCTCGACGGCATCGAGGTCGACCACATGGATCACGACGAGGCCACGCGTGCCCGTCTGCGCGGTCTCGCGGCCGACCTCGGCCTGCTGACCACCGGCTCCAGCGACTACCACGGCGGCCGCAAGACCTGCTGGCTCGGCGACTACACCACCGACCCGGAGATCTACGGCGAGATCACGCGCCGCGCGACCGGCGCGTTCCCGGTCCCGGGCACGGGCGGATCGCCCCGCCGCTAGCCCCGGCTCGCGGCTTCCTCGCGCGCCCGCGCTCCCGTGGGCGCATCCGTACGCCTGCACGCCAGTACGCCGGTATGCGCCGGCACGCCTGCATGTCTTGGTGCGTTCTCACACACCCCCGCACCCCCACACCCGCACACCCCATCACTCCGCAAGGCCTCACTGTGTTCGACGTCGCCGTCTTCGGCTCCCTCTTCCTCACCCTTTTTGTGATCATGGATCCCCCCGGGATCACCCCGATCTTCCTCGCCCTCACCTCCGGGCGCCCCGCCAAGGTCCAGCGCCGTATGGCCTGGCAGGCCGTGGCCGTGGCCTTCGGTGTGATCACCGTCTTCGGCATCCTGGGCCAGCAGATTCTCGCGTATCTCCATGTCTCGGTCCCGGCGCTGATGATCGCGGGTGGTCTGCTGCTGCTGCTCATCGCGCTCGACCTGCTGACCGGGAAGACCGACGAGCCCAAGCAGACGAAGGACGTCAACGTCGCGCTCGTACCGCTGGGGATGCCGCTGCTCGCCGGGCCGGGCGCGATCGTCTCGGTGATCCTCGCGGTGCAGCACGCGCAGGGCGTCGGGGCGCAGATCTCGGTCTGGGCGGCGATCGTCGCGATGCACGTCGTGCTCTGGCTGACGATGCGCTACTCCCTGTTGATCATCCGGGTCATCAAGGACGGCGGCGTCGTCCTGGTGACGCGGCTGGCGGGCATGATGCTGTCGGCGATCGCCGTGCAGCAGATCATCAACGGCATCACCCAGGTGATTCAGGGGTGATCCCGGGATGATCCAGGGTTCCGGTCAGGCTTCCTGACAGCAGTTCGCCCCCGCACGGTCCCGTGCGGGGGCGAACATCTGTCAGCGGTCATGTGATTACGAAGCCGGGGCCACGGCCGGCCGGATGTAGATACGCTGGCCGATCGCGGCGGCCTGCTGAACCATCCGGGTGACGGAGGCGGCGTCCACAACGGTGCTGTCCACGGCCGTACCGTCGACATCGTCGAGTCGCATGATCTCGAAGCGCATAAAGGGCTTCTCCCTTCTGTCCGTCTCTGTTCCACACGTTCCAACGGGATGCAGTCTGCAAACATTCCCTACGCTAAGGAAATTTTTTGAATGGCTAACTACTGGCAGGTGAAGCCCGGCCTGCTCACAATGGGGTCGGTATGAACGACGAAGAGCTCACCGAGATCAGCGCCCGCCTGGAGCGCACCAACGAGCTGCTCCAGCGCATGCTCGCCGAGGTCGCGAAGACCCCGTCCACGCATGCCATCTTCGTCGACGCCGGTTACGTCTATGCTGCGGCCGGGTTGCTTGTAGCGGGTACCGAGGACCGGCGTTCCTTCGATCTCGACGCCGAAGGGCTCATCGAGGCCTTCATCGACAAGGCCCGCACGATCTTCGCGGACAGCCGGCTGCTGCGCGTCTACTGGTACGACGGCGCCCGGCGCCGTATCCACACCCCCGAGCAGCAGTCCATAGCCGAACTCCCCGACGTCAAGGTCCGCCTCGGCAACCTCAACGCCAACAACCAGCAGAAGGGCGTCGACTCCCTCATACGCTCGGACCTGGAGTCGCTCGCCCGCCACCGGGCGATCAGCGACGCCGCGCTCGTCGGCGGCGACGAGGACCTGGTCTCCGCCGTCGAGGCGGCCCAGGGGTACGGCGCACGGGTGCATCTGTGGGGGATCGAGGCGGGCGAGGGGCGCAACCAGGCGGAGCCGCTGCTGTGGGAGGTCGACAGCCAGCGCACCTTCGACCTCGACTTCTGCCGGCCGTACGTGACCCGGCGGCCCGTCACGACGTACGAGGACGACACCCCGCCGCCCTCCCGCGACGACGTGCGCTTCGTCGGCGCGCAGATCGCGGCGACGTGGATGGGCGAGCGGGGCAGCGAGGCGATGGCGGAGCTGCTGCCCGGGCATCCGTATCTGCCCGGCCCGGTGGACCAGGACCTGCTCATCGAGGCGGAGAAGCTGCTCCAGCACTCACTGCGCGGTTACGCGCATCTGCGCAGGGCCCTGCGGGACGGGTTCTGGCAGCACTTGCAGAGTCAGTACTGACGGTATTTGCGGCACCTGCGGAGTCGGTGTCGACGGTGTCCCGGCACCCGCAGGGGCAGTGCTGACGGTACTGCGGCACCTGCGGAGTCGGTGTCGACGGTGTCCCGGCACCCGCAGGGGCAGTGCTGACGGCGCTGTGGCACCTGCCGTGTCAGTGCTGACGGTCCTGGCGGTCCCAGAACCCGGTCAGCGCTTCGGCGGTGGCCAGCGGCCGGTCGGTGTTCGGCGAGTGCTCGGCGCCCTCGATGACCGTGCGGTGTGCGTCGAGCCGTACGGCCATGTCGTCGAGCAGCGGCACCGGCCAGGTGTCGTCCCGCTCGCCCGACACCACGTGCTTGGGCAGCGGCTGTACGGTGGCCAGTTCGCCGACGCGGTCCGGTTCGCTCGCCAACTGGCGCCCGGTTGCGAGCAGTTGGGACGGATTGTGGCGCAGCCAGCGCCGCCGCAGATCCTCGCCGTCCGGTGCGGCCGTTTCCTCGGGCGGGTCGAATGCCCGCATCGCCTCCCAGACCTCGCCCATGCTCATCACCGCGAGCGCGTCGCTCAGCAGCTTGACCTTGGACTGCTGTCCGGAAGTGATCCGGGCGGGCCCCGACGACAGGAGCGTCAGCGTCAGAAACGGCGCCGGGTCGATGAGCACCGCCGCCCGGGAGATCTGCCCGCCGAGCGAATGCCCCACGAGGTGCACGGGGCCGTCCCCGACGGCTTCGGCCTGGGCAAGTACGTCCCTGGCCAACTCGGCCTGTGCGTAGGCCTGTTGGTCTTCAGGGCCGTCGCTTTCGTACTGGCCGCGGCCGTCGACCGCGACGGAGCGGTAGCCCGCCGCCGTCAGCGGCTCCAGCATCGCGATGAAGTCCTCCTTGCTCCCGGTGTACCCGGGCAGGAGCAGCACGGTGCCCTTGACCGTCCCGGTCGGCATCGCGTCCAGCACGGCGAACGCGCCGCGCGAGGTCTGGAGCGTCCGGGGGCGGGCGCAGGCGGGGGGCACGAAGGTGGGCGGCCGACTCATGGGACGAGGCTACCGACAACGGACCGAGGGCCCGCACCCCTGGTGGGATGCGGGCCCTCGGTGTTGTCCGGAACCGGCTCAGGCCTCCGGCTGCGCGGCCTTCGTGCGCGTCCGACGACGGCGGGGCTTCGCGGCCTCCTCGTCGGCGACGGCCTCCCCGGCAGGGGCGGCCTCGGCCTCGGTCGCGGCCTTGGCCGCCGACGCGCGCGTACGGCGACGAGGCTGCGGCTCGGACGCGGTCTCGGCGGTGGCAGCGGCGGCCGCCGACGTCCGCGTCCGACGACGGCGCGGCTTGGCGGCCTCTTCGTCAGCGGCCTCGGTGACCGTCTCCGTGACGGCGGTGTCCGCGGCGGCGGCGCGGGTCCGGCGGCGCGGCTTGGCGGGCTCCTCGGCGGGGGCCTCGGTGACCGTCTCCGTGACGGCGGTGTCCGCGGCGGCGGCGCGGGTCCGGCGGCGCGGCTTGGCGGGCTCCTCGGCGGGGGCCTCGGTCACCGCCTCCGCCGCGACGGTGTCGGTGACAGCCACGCGGGTACGGCGGCGGCGGCGCGGCGTGCGCGGCGCCTCCGCGGTCTCCGTCTCCGCCGTCGGCGCGGCGGTCTCGGCCGCCTCGGCGGCTGCGGACTCGTCCAGCGGAGCTCCGCCGCGGGTACGGCGCCGCTGACGCGGGGTGCGCGTACGCGCCGGACGCTCCTCGGTGACGGTCTTCGTACGCGACGCGGAACGCGCCCCGCGGCCACCGGTCTCGCCGAGGTCCTCCAGCTCCTCCGCCTCCAGACCGGCGCGGGTGCGCTCGGCGCGGGGCAGGATGCCCTTGGTCCCGGCGGGGATACCGAGCTCCTCGAAGAGGTGCGCGGAGGTGGAGTACGTCTCGACCGGGTCGTTGAAGTCGAGCTCCAGCGCCTTGTTGATCAGCTGCCAGCGCGGGATGTCGTCCCAGTCGACCAGCGTCACGGCCGTACCGGTCGCGCCCGCCCGGCCGGTGCGGCCGACGCGGTGGAGGTACGTCTTCTCGTCCTCGGGCGACTGGTAGTTGATGACGTGCGTGACGCCCTCGACGTCGATGCCGCGCGCGGCGACGTCGGTGCACACGAGCACATCGACCTTGCCGTTGCGGAACGCGCGCAGGGCCTGCTCGCGCGCGCCCTGACCCAGGTCGCCGTGGACCGCGCCGGAGGCGAAGCCGCGCCGGGCGAGCTGCTCGGCGATGTCCGCGGCCGTGCGCTTCGTACGGCAGAAGATCATCGCGAGTCCGCGGTCCTCGGCCTGGAGGATGCGCGCGACCATCTCGGGCTTGTCCATGGAGTGGGCCCGGTAGACGCGCTGCGTGATGTTCGCGACGGTCGCGCCCTGGTCGTCCGGCGCGGTCGCGCGGATGTGTGTGGGCTGCGACATGTAGCGGCGGGCGAGGCCGATGACCGCGCCCGGCATGGTCGCCGAGAACAGCATGGTCTGGCGCTTGGCCGGCAGCAGCTGGATGATCTTCTCGACGTCGGGCAGGAAGCCCAGGTCGAGCATCTCGTCGGCCTCGTCGAGGACGAGCGCCTTGACGTGCGACAGGTTCAGCTTCTTCTGGCCGGCCAGGTCGAGGAGGCGTCCGGGCGTGCCGACGACGACGTCGACGCCCTTCTTCAGGGCCTCGACCTGCGGCTCGTAGGCCCGGCCGCCGTAGATGGCGAGAACGCGGACGTTGCGCACCTTGCCGGCGGTCAGCAGGTCGTTGGTGACCTGCGTGCACAGCTCGCGGGTGGGGACGACGACGAGCGCCTGCGGGGTGTCGGTCAGCTGCTCGGGCTTGGCCCGGCCGGCCTCGACGTCCGCGGGGACGGTGACGCGCTCCAGCAGCGGAAGGCCGAACCCGAGCGTCTTGCCGGTGCCGGTCTTGGCCTGGCCGATGACGTCGGTGCCGGAGAGCGCGACGGGGAGCGTCATCTCCTGGATGGGGAAGGGCGTGGTGATACCGACGGCTTCGAGGGCCTCGGCGGTCTCGGGGAGGATCCCGAGCTCTCGGAAAGTCGTGGGCTGCGTAGTCAGGGTGTTGCCTCTTCTGTGAGACGCGGCACGAGGCGAACGATGGGGGTCTTGACCGCACCTGGGTACTGGCGGCCGGCCGTGGATTGGCCGGATGGCGCGGGACCACTGTCCGTCGCTCGAGCGCTCATGCCGCTGAGGGCCCCTCGATGGCGAAATGCGCACAGAGGGCTGTCGGGTCGGAGCCGATCGGGCCACCGACCGGGCATCCTCATTCATGAGTTCACCCGTCGATCGCTCTGCATGCTCGGCGGGTGCATTACCACTGTACCCCGGATTCGCGCATCCGTGCTGGGCTTCATCGTCGGGCGGGGCCGGGCCGGGCCCTTCCCTGGTGCGTCTTCGGGGCTGCGCGCGGACTATTGTGCGCTTCGTGGCTCCTGCCCGACGCCTGACGCGCGGCAGGGAAACACACGCTGACGATCATCGGACATCGGAAAGGTTGCGCCGTGGCAGAGAGCGAGTACACGGGTATTGCCGCCAAGGACTGGGCGGCGGCCTCCACGGACCTCCAGTACCGCGCCGCGGTCGTGGATCTGCTGGGCGCGCTCGCGTACGGCGAACTGGCGGCGTTCGAGCGGCTCGCCGAGGACGCGAAGCTGGCGCCGACGCTGGCGGACAAGGCGGAGCTGGCGAAGATGGCCTCCGCCGAGTTCCACCACTTCGAGCGGCTGCGGGACCGGCTGGCCGGGATCGAGGCGGAGCCGACCGCGGCGATGGAGCCCTTCGAGGCCGCGCTCGACGAGTTCCACCGCCAGACCGCGCCGTCCGACTGGCTGGAAGGCCTGGTCAAGGCGTACGTCGGCGACTCGATCGCCAGCGACTTCTATCGCGAGGTGGCGGTACGGCTGGACGCCGACACCCGGGCGCTGGTGCTGGCGGTGCTCGACGACACGGGCCACGGGAACTTCGCCGTGGAGAAGGTGCGGGCCGCGATCGAGGCCGACCCGAGGGTCGGCGGGCGGCTCGCGCTGTGGGCACGCCGGCTGATGGGCGAGGCGCTCTCGCAGGCGCAGCGGGTCGTCGCGGAGCGCGACGCGCTCTCCACGATGCTGGTGGGCGGGGTCGCCGACGGCTTCGACCTGGCGGCGGTGGGCGAGATGTTCACCCGCATCACGAAGGCGCACACCAAGCGGATGGCCGCGCTGGGCCTGGCTGCGTAACGCCTCGGCGGCAGCCGACGGAGGAGGCGGCGCCCGCTGGACGGCGGCGCTCCTCGATCGGCGGCCGGTCTCAGACGGCGGCTGATCGTCGCAGTCGACGGGCCGTCGGGCGGATGAGCAGCGACAGCGTGACGGCCCCGACGAACAGCGCGCCGGCGAGGGTGCCGAGGAGATAGCCGGGCCCGAGGGCCGAGTGCGTCAGATACGCCCCGAACAGCGCACCGAGCGTGCCCGTGGCGTACACCACGCGGGGTGCGGGGAGCCGGTCAGGAAGCCGTCGCACGGCTGCCCAGGACAGGACGAGTCCGAGCAGGACGGAGCCGATAGCTTCCAGAATCACCACGGATCACCTCACGGACGCCGGGCGGTCAAATCGGTCGTAGCCCGTCCTACCCGGACCGGCCGGAAAACAACCCTCCCCCGAGGTGCTCCCCTGACTGTCCTGGGGCTCGCTGCTCGGCGCACGCCCCACGACCCGCCACGGTGGCCGGTTCCGGCCCCGGCGGACGGCAGCCCACCCGCGTCCGGACACGCGAAGGGCCCGGCGGAGCTTTCCGCCGGGCCCTTCGCGTAAGAGACGGGGCCTAGAGCGCGCCGAAACCGACGCGGCGCGTGGCCGGTTCGCCGATCTCCACATACGCGACCCGGTCGGCCGGTACGAGCACCTTGCGGCCCTTCTCGTCCGTCAGGCTGAGCAGCTGCGCCTTGCCGGACAGCGCGTCGGACACCGCGCGCTCGACCTCCTCGGCGGTGAGCCCGCTCTCCAGAACGATCTCCCGGGGCGCGTGCTGCACGCCGATCTTGACCTCCACGGCTATGTCCCTCCGAACGGTCAGCGATGCGCGGTCAGCCGCGCCGTACGTTCCACACATTAGCCCGGTGAGGCGATGTCACAGGGCCGGGCCGTGCACGCCCGCAGCGAACAAGAGGCTCAGGAACGAGCGGCTCAGTGGTCGATGCCCGGTTCGCTGCCGTGCAGCGGGAAGCCCGCGATACCGCGCCACGCCAGCGACGTGAGCAGCTGCACCGCCTTGTCGCGCGGGATCTGCGACTCGCTCGACAGCCAGTAGCGGGCCACGACCTGTGACACGCCACCCAGCCCGACGGCCAGCAGCATGGACTCGTCCTTGGACAGGCCGGTGTCCTCCGCGATCACGTCCGAGATCGCCTCGGCGCACTGCAGCGAGACCCGCTCGACCCGCTCGCGCACCGCGGGCTCGTTCGTCAGGTCCGACTCGAACACCAGCCGGAAGGCGCCGCCCTCGTCCTCGACGTACGCGAAGTACGCGTCCATCGTCGCGGCGACCCGCAGCTTGTTGTCGGTCGTCGAGGCCAGCGCCGTACGCACCGCCTGGAGCAGTGACTCGCAGTGCTGGTCGAGCAGCGCCAGGTACAGCTCCAGCTTCCCGGGGAAGTGCTGGTACAGCACCGGCTTGCTGACCCCGGCCCGCTCCGCGATGTCGTCCATCGCCGCCGAGTGGTACCCCTGGGCCACGAATACTTCCTGGGCCGCCCCCAGCAGCTGATTGCGTCGGGCACGGCG
The DNA here is from genome assembly GCF_040300305.1 of Streptomyces sp. NPDC000410. NCBI lineage: Bacteria > Bacillati > Actinomycetota > Actinomycetes > Kitasatosporales > Streptomycetaceae > Streptomyces > Streptomyces sp. NPDC000410. The sequence goes on along the minus strand of NZ_JBEPDM010000001.1, from coordinate 67,177 downwards.
CGGCAGGCGCGTGCCTCGCGGGCGCGCCGCCTCTGTCTGCTCGATGGCTGTCACGCCGCCTCCCACGTTCGATGTCACATGCACAGTGTTCCGTGCCCGGGCGCTGCGCGCCGCGCCGCCATCGTACTTTTGGGTAACCGAGGTGCGCGCGTCGCGAGCGCAGAATTTCACGTACCGGACGCCCGCGGTAGCTGGAGGATCACGGGAAAACGAACAAATCAGCGGTAGTCGTCCTCGTCAATGGTCACCACTCGTGCCTGTTCCGCCGCATCCGCCTCATTCGCCGCTTCGCGATCGATCTCCGTCAGCGGATCGTCCTCACGCTGCTGCAGCTCCGTGTGCTGCTCGGCGGCGTCCGCCTCGGGGACTTCCTCGTCGAGTTCGCCGAGCTCGTCTTCCGGGCCCTGATCGTCTTCCGTGAAGGTTTCCGGGTCCGTCGGGTCGACAGCCATCTGGATCCCTTTCCTGGGCGGGGGTGAACCCGCCGCGGATGCTTGTATTACGAGCGTAGAAGCTCGCTCTGCCCGGCGCTATACGATCTGTGACCGCGAACACAGGAATCGCTGCGTGATCGTCTCGTAACATTGCCCCCATGTCTTCGACCGAGCTGCCGGAAACCCGTGCCGCCGCTGCGGCTTCGAGGGTCCGTGCCGTACGGGTCGCGGCGGGCGAGGAGTTGCGCTCCGTCGCCCTGCCCGGGCTGACGCTCAATGTCCGCGCCCGGCCCCCGGCCCGCACCGGACTGCCTCCCGCTCTGTACGTCCACGGTCTCGGCGGGTCCTCGCTGAACTGGTCGTCGCTGATGCCGCTGCTCGAGGACGTGGTGGACGGCGAGGCCGTCGACCTGCCCGGGTTCGGGGACTCCCCGCCGCCGGACAACGGCGACTACTCGGTCACGGGATACGCCAGGGCCGTCATCCGGATGCTCGACGCGAGCGGCCGCGGCCCCGTCCACCTCATCGGGAACTCCCTGGGCGGCGCCGTCACCACACGCGTCGCCGCGGTCCGCCCCGATCTGGTGCGCACCCTCACGCTGGTCTCCCCGGCGCTGCCCGAGCTCCGCGCCCAGCGCAGCGCCTGGCCCACCGCGGCGCTCGCACTGCCCGGCGTCGCCCGGCTCTTCAACCGGCTGACGAGGGACTGGACCGCGGAGATGCGGGTCCGGGGCGTGCTGGCGCTCTGTTACGGAGACCCGCGCCGGGTGAGCGACCAGGGCTTCCGCGACGCCGTGGAGGAGATGGAACGGCGCCTGGAGCTGCCGTACTTCTGGGACGTGATGGCGCGCTCGTCGCGCGGCGTCGTCGACGCCTACACACTGGGCGGGCAGCACGGGTTGTGGCGGCAGGCGGAGCGCGTGCTCGCGCCGACGCTGCTGGTGTACGGCTGCCGGGACCAGCTCATCTCGTACCGGATGGCGCGCAGGGCGGCGACAGCGTTCCGCGACTCGCGGCTGCTGACCCTCCCGGACGCCGGGCACGTCGCCATGATGGAGTATCCGGAGACGGTCGCTCAGGCCGTGAGGGAACTTCTCGACGACAGCAATAGGAGCTGATCCGGGGCGTGGGACGACACAGCCGCAAAGGCCCCGCACCCAAGGCCGCACCCAAACCCGTCGATACCTCGGCCACCTCCGCCGGCGCGTCCGTCGGCACCGGGCGGCGCAGGCGGTCCGCGTCCGCCGTCCCACAGCCCGGCCATCCGCCGCCCGAGCAGCACATGGGCGCGGCGGCGTACGGCGCCCCTCCGGTACGCGGAGGCCATCCCGAGCAGCACGAGACGGGTGGCGGCTGGGGCGTACCGCCCACCGTCCCCCAGGGTGCCGCACAGGCCGGGCGCCCGGGGGGCCCGCGACACGTCCCGGGCGGATACACGGCCACCACGACGGGACAGCACCCGATGGCGCCGCCGATGGGGGCAGGCGCCCGGGTGCCGGGCCCGAGGCGCGAGTTCGTCGAGGCATTCGACACCTCCGATGCCTCCGACGCCTCCGGGGCGGTCCCCGAAGTCCCGGGTCAGCGCCGGTCCGGTCACCGTCGGTCCGGGGCGCGCGAGTCCGAGCCGGGTGAGTCCGAGGCACCCGACGAGGCCCCGGCCAAGGCCATCAAGGGCCGTACGCTCACCGGAATCGCCGCCGCCGCCGTGACCACCGTCCTCGCGGTCGTCATCGCGGGACAGGTCACCGACACCGACGAGGACAGGGCGCCCTCGCGCGCCGCGGGCGAGCCGGACCGGGGCTCCCAGGACGACGCCTCGCGCTCCGAGGTCCGCCCGGCCCCGCCGCAGGCCAAGCCCCAGGCGCCCGCCCGGCCGGCCACCTACACGCAGCTGATGGCCAGGCAGTTCCCGCTCGATCCCGAGCTCACGGCCTCCGGTGACTTCACCACGGTGCCGGGCTTCGACAAGGCGCCGGGCAAGGGCGAGAAGATCCGCTACCGGATCGATGTCGAGAAGGGCCTCCCACTCGACGCGAAGCTGTTCGCCGAGGCCGTGCACAAGACCCTGAACGACGACCGCAGCTGGGCGCACGGCGGCGCCATGAGCTTCGAGCGCATCTCCTCGGGGGAGCCGAAGTTCGTGATCACCCTGGCCAGCCCGGGTACCACGGCGACCTGGTGCGCCAAGTCCGGACTCGACACGACCGTCGACAACGTCTCCTGCGACTCGGCGGCCACCCAGCGCGTGATGATCAACGCGTTCCGCTGGGCGCAGGGAGCGGAGACGTACGGGCCCGCGGCGATGTTCGCGTACCGCCAGATGCTGATCAACCACGAGGTCGGGCACCGGCTCGGGCACGGCCACGTGAACTGCCGGACGCCCGGGGCGCTCGCTCCCGTGATGCAGCAGCAGACCAAGTCGCTGGATCTCGACGGGGTCGAGTGCCGCCCCAACCCCTGGGTGCACCCCGGCGACTGACGGCGGCAACGCCGCTTGTCAGGGAAAGTTACGTGTATTCACCCCTTCCGGTGGCGCGATGGACAACCGTCCATCGCGCCACCGGCACATCCGCATAACGTCGTCCCGCCGCGAGCCGCCGGACCACGGCGGCCGCCCACAAGGGAGATCGGGGGTGCGCTCGTGCGGATCGGACTGCTTACGGATGGTGGCTATCCGTATGCGTCGGGTGAGTCCAGGCTCTGGTGCGACCGGCTCGTGCGCGGGCTCGCGCAGCACGACTTCGACGTCTACGCGCTCAGCCGCAGCGCCCAGCAGGAGGACCGGGGCTGGGTCGAGCTGCCGCCCCAGGTGCAGCGGGTGCGCACCGCGCCGCTGTGGGCGCCGGAGGACGACGGCCGCACATACGGGCGGCGGGAGCGGCGGCGCTTCGCCGGGCACTTCAGGGAGCTGGCCGCGGCCGTGTGCTCCGAGGGTGAGGAAGCCCGCTTCCCCGGCGGGCTGTACGGGCTCGCCGAACTGGCCCGCGAGCGCGGCGGGCTGTACGCGGCCCTCCGCTCCGAACTCGCCGTGCGCATCCTGGAGTCGGCCTGCCGCGCGCCCGGCGCGCGCCGGGCGGTGCACGCCGCGACCGTGCCGGACTACCTCGACTTCACGGATCGCCTGGAGCGCGCGCTGCGACCGCTCTCGCTCGACTGGTACGGGAACGATTCGCTGGGCGCGGTCGATCTGTGCCACGCCGCGTCCGGCGGGTCCGCGGCCCTGCCCGGCGTGTTGGCCAAACGCTTCTTCGGCGTCCCGCTGCTGGTCACCGAGTACGGGGTGCAGCTGCGGGCGCACTACCTGGCCGTCGGCGACGCGGCCGTCGATGTGCCCGTACGCGCGCTGCTGGCGGCGTTCCAGGGGCTGCTGGCCGCCGAGGTGTACCGGCAGGCGTCCGTCATCACTCCGGGCAACGCCCACGCCAGGCGCTGGCAGCAGCGCTGCGGCGCCGACCCCGCCAGACTCCGCACGGTCTACCCGGGGATGGAGGCCGAGCGCTTCGCCGCGGTGGGGGAGGGGGACGTACCCGGCGACCCGCACACCCTCGTCTGGGTGGGCCGGATCGAACCCGCCAAGGACCTGATCACCCTGCTGCACGGCTTCGCCGAGGTCCGCGAGGAGCAGCCGGACGCCCGGCTGCGGATCCTCGGGACGACCTCGCGGGGCCCGGAGAGCGCGGCGTACCTCGCACACTGCAAGGCTCTCGCCGCACAGCTCTTCCCGGCCGTATCCTCTCCGGTCTCCTTCGAGGAGACCGGCGGGCCGGACGGCCCGGACCTCGCGCACGCCTACGCGGCCGGTGCGGTCGTCGTGCTGTCCAGCGTCGTCGAGGGCTTCCCGGTCAGCCTCGTCGAAGCGATGTTCTGCGGGCGGGCGACGGTCTCCACGGACGTCGGCGCGGTCGTCGAGGTCATCGGCGGCACGGGGCTGGTGGTCCCGCCGCGCAACCCGAGGGCGCTCGCGGCCGCCTGCCTCGCGCTGCTGACCGACCCCGAGCGCCGTGAACGCCTGGGTGCGGCGGCGCGCGCGCGGGCGCTCGAACTCTTCACCGTCGAGCAGAATCTCGCGGCATTTCGCGGCATTTACCTGGAGCTCCTCTCCCAGAGCACGCCGGTCCGTGACACCGGCGCGGACCCGCTGCCCTTCGCCACCCCCGCCGAGGCCTGCCTCCCCGGCCACTGGACCGGCACCTCCCGCACCCGCCCGCCAGCCTGGGCCGGAGCCCCGGATGCCTGACCCCGCCGAAGGAGCCTCGACGATGCCCGCGGACCCGGTGAAGGCGCTGATGCACCGGCATCGGGACCTGTGCGAGCGGGCCGTGGATCCGCTGGAGATCGCCGCCGGGCTGGAGGCGCACGGGGTGACCGACCGGACCGCCGCGCGGTTCCGGCACCGGGACGTGTTCTCGCTCGCGGAGGAGCTGTACGCCAGGGTGCCGCGCGGCGAGGCGCGAGGGCGTACCGAGCCGGCCGGACCGCCGTCCCCGCTCGGCGCGCGCGCCGTCGCACCCGCCGTGCTGCCGGGGGCCGTCGCCCTGATCGCCGTGCTCGCGCTGCACCTCGGCGCCGGCGGGGCGAGGCTCGCCGTCGGCGCGGCAGGCGTCGTCGCCGTCGCGGCCGCACTCTCATGGAGCTTGCGACGCGGGCCGCTGCGCGCGCCGGGGCGCACGGTTCGCTCCGCGCGCCTGTGGGTGTGCTGGCTCCTCGCCTACGCCGTGTGCGGCGACGGGCCGCCGACGTTCCACTCGTACGCCCCGCTCCTGGGCCTCGCCCTCGCCGTCGCCCCCGCCGCCTGGAGCGCCCACCTGTTCTCCGTGCACGCCCGCCGAAGGCTCGGCGGCAGCCGCGGACTGGAGGAGTTCGCCGCGGGTGTGCGTCCGCTGCTGCTGGCGACCCTCGCGCTGTACGCCGCCGCCCTCACCGCCCTCCTCGCACTGACCGGCGCCCCCCTCCTGCCCACCGTCGCGCTCGGTCTGCTGCTCTATCTGGCCCGCCTCCTCGCCGTCCACGGATTCGCCGAGTCCGCCGCCACCGGCCTCGCCGCCGCCTGCGCGGTCGAAGCCCTGGCCCTGGCCACCGTCCTCGGCGGCCGACTCCCCGGCTGCGGCTTCCTGGCCCGGCCCGTCGAGGCGGCCGTCGCGACCCTGGGCGCCGGTGCGGTACCGGCCATCGCCTGCGGCACGGCCGCCCTCGGGCTGCTCGTCCACGCGACCGCCGCCCTCTCCCGGGCCTCGGCCCACACCAGCACTCCCGCGGAGCCGACGCCGCGGGCGTACCCGTAACCCCTACGACGTACCACCCAGAAGGAGACCAACGACATGACGCATCACCCAGCACCGGCCCGTCGGCGCCGAGGAGCCGCGCTATGAGGGTGCTGCTGCTCGGAGCCAATGGATTCCTCGGCCGCTTCGTCGCCGACCGGCTGCTCGCCGACCCGGCCGTCCACCTCACCGCCCTGGGGCGCGGCGACGACGCCGACGTACGGTTCGACCTCGCCGGCGGCAGCCCGGGGGCGCTCACCCGCTTCCTGGACGCCGTCCACCCCGGAGTCGTCATCAACTGCGCGGGCGCCACCCGCGGCGGTGCCCGCGACCTCACCCGGCACAACACCGTGGCCGTCGCCACCGTCTGCGAGGCCCTGCGCCGCAGCGGCTGCGGGGCGCGGCTCGTCCAGCTCGGCTGCGCCTCCGAGTACGGGCCCTCGCAGCCCGGCTCGTCGACCGCGGAGGACGCGGTCCCGCGCCCCGGCGGCCCGTACGGCGTCAGCAAGCTCGCCGCGACCGAGCTCGTGCTCGGCTCCGGCTTGGACGCCGTCGTCCTGCGGATCTTCTCGCCCGTCGGCCCCGGCACTCCCGCCGGATCACCGCTCGGCCGGCTCGCCGAGGCCATGCGCCGCGCTATGCAGTCCGGCGACGGCGAGCTCAAACTGAGCGGTCTCGGCGTCCAGCGCGACTTCGTGGACGTCCGCGACGTGGCACGCGCCGTGCACGCCGCCTCCCTGTCCGCCGCCCAGGGCGTCGTCAACATCGGCACCGGCCGCGCCGTCCGGTTGCGCGACGCCGCCGCCGTCCTCGCCAGGGTCGCGGGCTACGCGGGCGCGCTCCACGAGCTCGACACGCCCTCCGTCCGGCCCGGTCACGCACCCCATCACGCCGCCGGTCACGCATCCGGTCACGTTCCCATCGGTGGACCCCGCGGCCACGACTCGCTCACCGATCACCCGGGCGCGGCCCCCTATCCGTACCCCGACGGCTGTGGCAGCTGGCAGCAGGCGGACGTGCGCACCGCCCGCGACCGGCTCGGCTGGCGGCCCCGGATCAATCTGGAGGAGTCCCTCGCGGACATCTGGATGGAGGCGGCATGCCGCATCTGACCACTGCGGGAACGACCTCTCCGGCGACCGGCGCCGACCGGCTCGGCTTCGGCATCCCCGGGTACGCCCACCCGCTGCTCGCCCCGGTCGAGTGGGCCGAACTCACCCGCCCCGGCACACCGCTGCACTGGGCCGTGCTCGACGTCGCCGACGGCGGCCCCGGCAGCCGGCCCGATCCGCACTGCCTGGAGGCCGCGGGGAAGCTCCGGAACGCCGGAATCCGGGTGCTGGGCCATCTCGACCTGGCCCACGGCACCCGCACCTTCGGCGAGGTCGTCTCCGACGCCCATCGCTACCTCGACTGGTACCGGGTCGGCGGGTTCCTGCTGGACCGCTGCCCTGCTGGGCCCGAGGACCTGCCGGAGGTGCGGCGGATGACGGCGACCCTGGAGACCGTCCTCGACGGCGGACATCTGGTCCTGGGGCACGGCACGCACCCGCATCCCGGCTACGCGGAGGTCGCCGACCAGCTGGTCACCTTCTGTGGCCCGTGGACCGACTACCGCTGGTCACAGGTCGCGGAGTGGACCGCCGGCCACCCGCCCGAGCGGTTCGCGCATTTCGTGCACGGTGTGCCGCGGACGCATCTGGAGGAGGCGATGCGCATCGCCCGCTGGCAGGGCGCCGGGACGATCTTCTTCACCGACCGGGTCGGCACAGGGGCCGGTGCCGGACGGGCCGACGGGGGAAGGGCCGACGGGGGAAGGCCCGGCGTGGGAAGGGCCGGACAAAACGGAGCATTCAGCTCCTTGCCCGGCTACTGGGACGAAATCGTCTCGCAGATTGGACCGGGTGTCTCGGAATGAGAAGGCGCGTGGCACTGTTACAGACAGAACAACCGTACTGACTTACCGACCAACGGAGCCCCCGTGTCGCTGCCACCCCTGGTCGAGCCGGCTGCCGAGCTCACCGTAGACGAGGTCCGCAGGTACTCCCGCCACCTGATCATCCCCGATGTCGGGATGGACGGGCAGAAGCGGCTGAAGAACGCCAAGGTGCTCTGTGTGGGCGCCGGTGGCCTCGGCTCGCCGGCCCTGATGTACCTGGCCGCGGCCGGTGTCGGCACGCTCGGCATCGTGGAGTTCGACGAGGTCGACGAGTCGAACCTGCAGCGCCAGATCATCCACAGCCAGTCGGACATCGGCCGTTCCAAGGCCGAGTCCGCCCGTGACTCGGTCCTGGGCATCAACCCGTACGTCAACGTGATCCTTCACGAAGAGCGGCTCGAAGCCGAGAACGTGATGGAGATCTTCAGCCAGTACGACCTGATCGTCGACGGCACGGACAACTTCGCCACCCGCTACCTGGTGAACGACGCCTGTGTGCTGCTGAACAAGCCGTACGTGTGGGGTTCGATCTACCGCTTCGACGGCCAGGCCTCGGTGTTCTGGTCCGAGCACGGGCCGTGCTACCGCTGCCTCTACCCGGAGCCCCCGCCGCCGGGCATGGTCCCCTCCTGCGCCGAGGGCGGCGTGCTGGGCGTGCTCTGCGCGTCCATCGGCTCCATCCAGGTCACCGAGGCGATCAAGGTCCTCGCCGGTGTCGGCGACCCGCTGGTCGGCCGGCTGATGATCTACGACGCCCTGGAGATGCAGTACCGCCAGGTCAAGGTCCGCAAGGACCCCAACTGCGCGGTCTGCGGCGAGAACCCGACCGTCACCGAGCTCATCGACTACGAGGCCTTCTGCGGCGTCGTGTCGGAGGAGGCCCAGGAGGCGGCCCTCGGCTCGACGATCACTCCCAAGCAGCTCAAGGAGTGGATCGACGACGGCGAGAACATCGACATCATCGATGTTCGCGAGATCAACGAGTACGAGATCGTCTCGATCCCGGGCGCGCGGCTGATCCCGAAGAACGAGTTCCTGATGGGCACGGCCCTGCAGGACCTCCCGCAGGACAAGCGCATCGTCCTGCACTGCAAGACGGGTGTCCGCAGTGCGGAAGTCCTCGCGGTGCTCAAGTCCGCGGGCTTCTCGGACGCGGTGCACGTCGGCGGTGGCGTGATCGGCTGGGTCAACCAGATCGAGCCGGACAAGCCGGTCTACTAGTCCGACGAGCCGGTTCACCGGAACAACGGCTGTGAGCAGGAGGGGCCGGGTCCACAAGGACCCGGCCCCTCCTGTCGTACGAGGGCGCGCGCGTCGTAACGACGGCTTGCGTCCCGCGCGACGGCTTACGCCGCTTACTCCTCCGTGCAGACCGTGCCGTTCGCCGGGACCTTGCCGTCCAGCAGATACGCGTCGATCGTCCGCGTCACGCACGCCCCGTCGCCGTACGCGCCGTGCCCCTCACCCCTGTTGGTGACCAGCACGCCCACGCCCGCGCCCAGCTCGTCGGCCATCGTCTTCGCGCCCTCGTACGGTGTCGCCGAGTCGCCCGTCGTGCCGACCACCAGGATCGGAGCGGCACCCGCCGCCGACACCTCGGGGGTCTCCGACTCGCCGGCCACCGGCCAGTCCGCGCACCAGCCGGCCAGGTCCCACGCCAGGTACGGACCGAACACCGGCGAGACCTCGCGGAAGTCGGCCAGATGCTTGGACCTGACCTCGGCCGCCGTGATCCGCCCCTTGGAGTCGGCGCACGATATCGCCCGCTGCGAATGGTCCTGCGTGGTGTACTTCCCGTTCGCGCCACGGCCGTTGTACGCGTCCGCCAGCGCGAGCAGCAGGCCGCCGTCCCCGCTCTCGGCATCACTCAGGCCCTTGGTCAGCTGAGGCCAGCTGTCCTCCCCGTACAGCGTGGCGACGATGCCCGTCAGCGCGAGGCTCTGGGTCAGCTCGCGCCCGTCACTGACCGGCAGCGGTTCCCGGTCCAGCTCGTCGAGGAGCTTCACCACCCGCTCGGTACCCGCCTTGGGGGCGGTGCCGGTGGAGGTGAAGTAGTTGTCCAGGGCGCGCTGGAAGCCCCGGGTCTGGTTGCGCCCGTGCCCCACGGCGTCCGCCGAGGGGTCCGCGACCGCGTCCAGGGTCATCCGGCCCACGTTCTTCGGGAACAGGTGGGCGTAGACCGCGCCCAGCTCGGTGCCGTAGGAGAAGCCGAGGTAGTTGAGCTTCTTGTCGCCGAGGACGTGACGTATCAGATCCATGTCGCGTGCGGCGCTCGTGGTGCCCACGTGCGGCAGGACCCGGCCCGACCGCTTGGCACAGCCCGCCCCGAAGGCGGCCGAGTCGGCGAGGAACGTCTTCTCCTCCGCCGGGGTGTCCGGCGTGGAGTCGATGCGGAGGGAGGCCTCGGTCTGCTCGCTGTCGCGGCACTCCACGGCGTCGCTCTCCGCCACTCCGCGTGGGTCGAAGCTCACCAGGTCGTAGCGGCGGTGCAGGGTGCCGAACCCGTCAGCGGACCGGGGCAGCCCGGCCACCCCGGAGCCGCCGGGTCCGCCGAAGTTGAAGAGCAGCGAGCCCAGGCGCTCCGATTCGTCATCCGCGGTGGCCTTGGAGCGGATCAGCGCGATGCCGATCGTCTCGCCGTCCGGCTTCGCGTAGTCGAGCGGGGCCTTGAGCTCGGCGCACTGCCACGCGTCGCCCGGGGCCTCGGCGCGGCTGCCCTCGGCTCTGACCGGCGCCTCGCAGCGCTGCCAGTCGAGCTTCTGGCCGGTGAGGGCGGCGGGCAGCGTGGAGTCCGTGGGCGCGGTCGCCGGTTCCTTCGTGGCGCCCGTACCACCCGTGCCGCCCGTGTCGTCGGTGCCGCTGCCGCAGCCCGCGATCGTCCCCACCGCGAGCAGTGCCGCCGCGGCGAGGGCCCCCGCGCGCATCCGGAATGCCGTCATGAGCCCCCCAAGGCCTTTCTCGAACTGAGATACGTCATCCTAGGCGGGCCCACTGACAGTGCCGACAGCAGCGCCGACCGGGGCCCCGTCGGCGCGACTATGTGCAGACCTTCCCGGCCGCCGGAACCCGCCCGTCGAGCAGGTAGCCGTCCACGGCGGCCCGCACGCACGCGCTGCTGCTGTACGCCCCATGCCCCTGTCCTCGGTACGTCAGCTCGATGCCCACGCCCTCGCCCAGCTCCTCGGCCATCGCCCTGGCACCGGCGTACGGGGTCGCCGGGTCCCCGGTGTTCCCGATGACGAGGATCGGGGCCGCACCCGGTGCGCTGACGTCGGGGGTCTCCCACTGTCCCGGCACGGGCCACTCGGAGCAGCTCATCAGCGCCCAGCCGAGATAGTCGCCGAAGACGGGGGAGGCCTTGCGGAACTCGGGCAGCTGGGCCTTCGTCTGCTCCAGCGAGAAGCGCGGTTTGAAATCGACGCAGTTGATGGCCGCGTTCGCCGCCTGGATATTGCTGTAGCGGCCGCTCCTGTCCCGTCCGTTCAGCGCGTCGGAGAGGGCGAGGAGCAGCGCGCCGTTCCCGCCGTCCGCCTCGTCGAGTCCCTGTTCCAGCAGGGGCCAGTACTCCGTGGAGTAGAGCGCCTGGGCGATGCCGTTGGTCGCCTGGGACTGGGTGAGCTTGCGGTCGCCGACGCCGTCGATCGGCTTCTCGTCGAGCTCGGTGAGCAGGCCGATGATGAACTCCTGGATCTCCTCCGGGGTGCTGCCCGGCAACTGGCACTCGTCGCCCTGCTCGATGCAGTCCTTGGCGAAGTTGGTGAGGGCCAGCTGGAAGCCCTTGGCCTGCCCGAGCGCGCCCTCCTCCCAGGTGCTGGTGGGGTCGACCACCGCGTCGAGGACCGCCCGGCCGACCTTCTTGGGGAACAGGTGGGCGTAGACGCCGCCGAGCTCGGTGCCGTAGGAGATGCCGAAGTAGTGCAGCTTGTCGTCGCCCAGGACCTGCCGCATGAGATCCATGTCGCGGGCGGCGTTGGTGGTCCCGACGTACGGAAGGTCGTCACGGGAGTTGTCCTCGCAGCCCGCGGCGTACGTGCGGAGGTTGTCGGTGTACGTCTTCTCCTCGGCGGCGTCGTCAGGTGTGGCGTCCTGCGCGTAGTACGCGTCCAGCTGCTTGTTGTCGAGGCATTCCACGGGGCGGCTGCGGCCGACCCCGCGCGGGTCGAAGCTCACCAGGTCGTAGCGGGTGCGCAGCTTCTCGTAGTCCGCCGCGGCGGAGGGCAGGACGCTCACCCCGGAGCCGCCGGGGCCGCCGAAATTGAAGATGAGGGAGCCGATCCGCCGGGACTGGTCGCGGGCCTTCGCACGGATCAGCGCCAGCTCGATCGTGTCGCCGCCCGGGTCGGCGTAGTCGCGCGGGACGTCCATGAACGTGCACTCCCACGTGGTGCCGCCGGGCAGGGGTGAGGGCGCGGTGCCGCCGCCTTCCGCCTCCGAGGGGGCCGGACAGGGGTGCCATTGCGGCTTCTGGGCCGTGAAGTCCCGGCCCGGGTCCTGGTCCTTGCCCTTGTCGCCGCTGTCCGAGCAGCCGGTGGTCACCAGCAGCGCGGAGGCCGTCGTGGCGGCGAGGAGGGCGCCCGCGCGCCGCGCGGAGGGGGCGCGCCGGGCGGGGCGGGAGAATATCGGCATGGGCCCATCGTGAAACGGAGCCGGTCCGCCCGCCACGCGACGGCGGGCCATGCGGGTGGCGGTCGGCGGGTGGTGCGCCGCGGTGCCGGGTGGCGGTCGGCGGGTGGTGCGCCGTCGCACGGCGGTACGGACCCGGCGGTGTCGGGTGGTGCGCCGCGGCGCCGGACCCGGCGGTGTCGGGTGGCGCGCGGCGGTTCCATGGCCTGGGGGGTGTCCGCCGGACACCCCCCTGGCTAGAGCGATCCCCTGCGGGTGAGCTGGTTGAAGCACACCCACCCGGGCAGCACCGGCAGCCACAGCGTCAGCAGCCGGTACAGCAGCACCGCGGGCGCCGCGATCTCCGGAGGCAGGCCCACGGCGATCAGACCGATGGTGAGCGCGCCCTCGACCGCCCCGATACCGCCCGGTGTCGGGGCCGCCGAGCCCAGGGCGTTGCCCGCGAGGAAGACCACGGCGACGCTGGCGTAGCTGAGCGGCTGCTCGCCGTCGGCGAAGGCCCGGATCGACGCGTCCAGGCACATCACGAACGTGCCGGTCAGCAGCAGCATGCCGCCGATACCGGTGAGCAGCTTCACCGGCCGCTGCAGGACGTCCAGCATGCGCGGGACGACGCCGGCGAACAGGGACCGGAGGCGCGTCGAGACGAACTTCCGCATGAACGGGATCGCGGTCACCACCAGCACCAGCACGGCCACGGTCAGCAGACCCGCGATGACCGTCCGGGACGGGGTGAGCGACGACGTCTTCTCCGTACCCGTCAGATAGCCGAAGGCGAGCAGCAGCAGAATGTGCGCACCGAGCCCGAACAGCTGAGAGGCGCCGACACTCGCCACGGCCAGCCCGGGGCGCACCCCGGAGCGCTGCAGGAAGCGGGTGTTGAGCGCGACACCGCCCACCGCCGCCGGAGCGACGATCTTCACGAACGAACCGGCGACCTGCGCGGCGACCGTCCGGGCGAAGCTCACCCGCTCCGGGACGAAGCCGAGCAGGCTCATCGTGGCCGCCAGATAGCTGAGGGCGGAGAACGCGACGGCGGCCGCCACCCAGCCCCAGTGTGCCTCGGCGACCACGGTGAGATCGGTCTTGGTCAGCTGCGAGAGCAGGAAGTACGCGGCGATGGCTCCGGCGATCAGGCTGAGCAGGGTACGCGGCCGGATCCGCTCCAGCCGGACCGGCTCGACCGGCGCCTGCGGCCGGATCAGCAGCACCTGGCGGCGGATCTGCGCCAGCAGATCCTCCTCGCGGGCCTCGTCCAGGGCCTCGTCCAGCGCCCGCTTCTCGGCCTGCTTCTCCGCGCGCAGCGACTTGCGGACGGCCTTCCTGTCGGCGTCCAGGCCACTCGCGGAGGCCTGCTCCGCCTTGGCCTGCTTGGCGGCCTCGGACGCCGCCAGCACCGCCTCGCGCTCCCGCTGCGAACGCTCGCGGGCGAGCCGCCGCAGGGTCGCCCGGGTGGAGCGGCTGAGCGCGATCGGCTGGAGCAGGGGCAGACAGTCGGCGACCGCGTCAGGGCCCAGCACCTCGACCGCCGCGGCCACGGCACGTTCGGCGCCCACCCGCAGCCCGACAGTGGTCAGCAGCTGCGCGATGTCCATACGCAGCACCACGTCACCAGCCGCGATCTCACCGCCGCGCAGGTCCGTCAGCACCACGTCGCCGGAACGATCCACCAGAATCGCGTCGGCCGTGAGCCTGCGGTGGGCGATACGCCGCGACTGGAGCGCCCGCACCTGCTGGAAGGCGCCCTTCACGACGTCGTCGGTGATCTCCTCGTCCGCCATGGAGTCCAGGGATCGGCCGCCGAGGTGCTCGTACACCAGCATGACGGCGTCCGGACCGAGCTCGGAGGTGGCGATCAGCTTGGGTGCATTGGCCCCTGCGGCGATCGCGGCGTACGCGAGCAGCGCCTCCTGCTCCAGCGCCTGCCGCAGCGACTGGATCGAACGGCCGGTGGTGATGGCGCGCAGCGTCAGGCGCCGCCACACCCGGTAGAAGTACCCCTGCGCCTGCTGCTCGCGGTCGACGACGGTGACATCGAGCGGCGGGCCGTCCTCCAGGGTGACGAGATAACGCCTGCCGCGGTCGCCGTTGTCCGCGGAGTCCGGTACGTCCTCGGCGCGCATCGCGGTGACCGGGTGGAAACCGACGTGGCGCAGACCCGCCAGAAGGGTCTGTCCGGTCGGCCGTACGTTCGGGGAACCGACCGCGTAGAGCGTCCCGTACGCGACGGTCCAGCCGATCAGCACGGTGACGATGATCGAGAACGGTGTGGTGTACCCGGCCACCAGCATCGCGAAGGCGTCGAGCAGCAGCACACCCCACAGCGCCACGCGCCAGCGCGGCCGCCGGGCCATGCCCACGGCCGTCATATAGGCGATGACCGGGGCGAGGTACCCGTGCACCGGGTCGGTGAGTCCGCCGCCCGTCTGCGGCTGGGTCAGGGCGTCCTGGATCTGGCCCGGAGCGGCCCTGGCGACCCACAGGTCGGTGGCGAGGGTCATACCGTGCGCCAGCACGGCGGCCAGGACGCCGTCCGCGATGCGCAGCCCGTCGCGCTTGATCAGCCGCTCGATCGCGAAGGCGACCGGAACGAGCAGGACGGCGATGCTGGACACCAGACCGGCCAGGTTGACCAGCAGGTCGGGGGCCTGGCCGGTGCCCTTGGAGATGTCCGACTCCAGACCGGACGTGGTGCCGTGGGCGAACGCGGCGACCCCGAGGACGACGGCGATCGCCAGCGCGCCGATCAGCAGCCGGGTCAGGTCGGAGGGACGGTGCACACGGGCGGGGAGAAGGGGCTCGTCCCCGGAGACACGGTCGCTGTGGGCCGGGCTGCCCCGGCCTTCACGGTCGGTGTGAGCCCGGCTGCCCCGGTCTTCGCGGGCGTCGTGGTGGGCGGGCCGCTCGCTGCCGGGGCGACGCCGGGCGCCGCCGTGCGGCTCGGGGCCGTCGTCTCCCTCGGAACGCTCGTGGACAGAGGCCTCGTCGGGGGCCGGCGCGGCGGTTCCCGGGCCCGATCCCTGAGAGCTTTTCCGGCTTACGGAGCTTTCCTGGTCTTCAGGGCTTTCCGGGCTTTTCGGGCCTTCCGGGCGTGGCTCCGTGCCGGAGGTGCTTGCCGCCGTCGCAGGCTGCACGCCCCGCTCCTTCGCCGTCTCTGTCTCTTCTTGATCTCGTATCACCAGTCACCGCCCGGATGATGGTGGCATGTCGCACTGGCACAGAGCGGCATCAGGGTGCCTGCCCGCTGTCGGTGCCATGGTGCAGGATGGGCCGGATGAGCGATGAAGTGCCGCAACTGCCGGAGTACGCGGAGCAGGTGCTCGACGTCGCCGAGCGTATCCCGCCCGGCCGCGTCATGACCTACGGGGACGTCGCGGAGTGGCTCGGCGAGGGAGGGCCGCGCCAGGTCGGCCGCGTCATGGCGCTGTACGGGGGAGCGGTGCCGTGGTGGCGCGTGGTGCGCGCGGACGGAGTCCTGCTGCCCGGCCACGAGCTCAGCGCCCTGGAGCACTACCGGGTCGAGGGCACGCCGCTGCGGGAGGCGCGGCGCGGGTCGGAGGACCATGTGCCCCGCCTGGACATACGGCGGGCGCGCTGGGACGGCATCGCGGGAGCTCACACCTGACAGCTTCCGCCATTCGGCGGTGCGGGGCGCACCCGGCCCGGTTCGGCGGCCGGGTGGCGTAGCGTCTTCAGGGTCCTCGACAGCTCGCCCGGCGAGCCCGGCGCTGTCGTACGTACCCGGCCGACGCCCGCGCACCGGCCACGTCACCATCAGCACACCCACCAGGACCGGCTATCCACGTGAGTTCCTTCCCTTCCACCGGGCGTACTCCGCACCAGCGGGTACGGCACAGGACCCCGGGCACGTACCGACTGGTGCGTACCGCGCCGGGCCCGGTGGATCCCCCTCTCCTGGACGCCTCCCAGCGCGCGGTGGTTGACCATGCACGCGGACCGCTGCTCGTGCTCGCGGGACCGGGCACCGGCAAGACGACGACGCTGGTCGAGGCGGTGGCGGAACGGATCACGCGCGGCGCGGATCCCGAGCGGCTCCTGGTCCTCACCTTCAGCCGCAAGGCCGCGGTGGAACTGCGCGACCGGATGGCGCTACGGCTCGGCGGCGGGCGGCGGGCCCCGCAGGCCACCACGTTCCACTCGTACTGCTACGCGCTGGTGCGGGCCCACCAGGACGCGGATCTGTTCAGCGAACCGCTGCGCCTGCTGTCCGGTCCGGAACAGGACGTGGCCGTACGCGACCTGCTCGCCGGCCACGTCGACCTGGAGCGGCACGGGCGGGCGGGAGTGCGCTGGCCCGACGAGCTGCGGGCGTGCCTGACCACGCGCGGCTTCGCGGACGAGGTACGCGCCGTGCTCGCCCGCAGCCGGGAACTGGGCCTCGGCCCCGACGCCCTCGCGGCCTTCGCGCGGCGCACCGGACGGCCCGACTGGGGGGCGGCCGCGGCGTTCCTCGCCGAGTATCTGGACGTCCTGGACCTCCAGGGCGTCCTCGACTACGCCGAACTGGTCCACCGCGCCGCCCTGCTCGCCGAGGCCCCGGGCTTCGCCGCGCCGTACGACGCGGTGTTCGTCGACGAGTACCAGGACACCGACCCGGCCCAGGTCCGGCTGCTGCGGGCGCTGGCCGGGGGCGGCCGGACCCTGGTCGCCTTCGGCGACCCCGACCAGTCGATCTACGCCTTCCGGGGCGCGGACGTGAACGGCATCCTCGACTTCCCCGCCGCCTTCCCCCGCCCGGACGGCGGCCCCGCGCCGGTCGCGGTCCTCACCACCTCCCGCAGGTCGGGCGCGGGCCTGCTGGCCGCGACGCGCCTGCTCACCCAGCGCATGCCGCTGACCCGGCTCCCCTCGGAGAAGGTCCGCGCCCACCGCGAACTGAAGCCCGTCCGCGCGGGCGGCCGCGTCGAGGTCTACACGTACCCGACGGCCTCCACCGAACTCGACAACATCGCCGACATCCTGCGCCGCGCCCACCTCGAGGACGGTGTCCCCTGGAACGACATGGCCGTCCTCGTCCGCGCCGGCGGCCGCACCATCCCCGCCGCCCGCCGCGCGCTCACGGCCGCCGGAGTCCCCGTCGAAACGGACGGCGACGACATCCCCCTCCGCCACGAACCCGCGATCGCCCCCCTCCTGACAGCCCTCCGCCTCGCGGCGACCTCGCCGGCCGGCGGCGCGGACGCCTCCGGCGCCGGGGGTGTGGGTGGGTCGGCTCCGGGGCCCGGGGACGGCTCCGCCACGTCTGACGCCTCGGCCGCCGGGCCTGAGGCCGCCGCCCCGGCGCCGGGGCCGGCCGGCTGCGCGGGACTCGGGGACGGGGCCCATGACGCATCCATGCCGGCGCCGGGGTCGGCCGGCTGCGCGGGACTCGGGGACGGGGCCCATGACGCATCCATGCCGGCGCCGGGGCCGGCCGGCTGCGCGGGACTCGGAGACGGGCCCCATGT
>NZ_JBEPDM010000001.1:0-49356 GCF_040300305.1 Streptomyces sp. NPDC000410 | reverse complement strand
ATGACGCATCCATGCCGGCGCCGGGGCCGGCCCGCGGCGCGGGACTCGGAGACGGGCCCCATGACGCATCCGCACCCCTCGACCCCGAAACCGCCGTCACCCTCCTCACCTCCCCCCTCGGCGGCATGGACACCGCCGACCTCCGCCGCCTCGGGCGCGCCCTCCGCGACGAGGAGCGTGCCGCGGGCAACAAGATCCCGCCGCCGTCGGACACGCTCATCGCCCGTGCCCTCGCCGAGCCCGAGCGGCTCACCGTCCACGACTCCGCCTACACCCGCCGCGCCCACCACCTCGGCACGCTCCTGCGCAAGGCGCGCGAACTCCTCGACGGAGGCGGCACCGCCGAAGAGGCACTCTGGGAGCTCTGGAACGGCACCTCCTGGCCGCAGCGGCTCCAGCGCGCCTCCCTCCGCGGCGGCGCCGCCGGCCGCAACGCCGACCGCGACCTCGACGCCGTCTGCGCGCTCTTCGAGACCGCCGCGCGCGCCGAGGAGCGCACCGGTGGCCGCGGCGCCCTCAACTTCCTGGACGAGCTGGAGGCCCAGGACATCGCCGCCTCCACCCTCACCAGGAGGAGCTCACGCCCGGCCGCCGTACGCCTCATGACCGCCCACCGCTCCAAGGGCCTCGAATGGGGCCTCGTCGTCATCGCCGGCGTACAGGAAGGCCTCTGGCCCGATCTGCGCCGCCGCGGCTCCCTCCTCGAAGCCGACCGCATCGGCCGTGACGGCCTCGCCGAGCCCCTCACCCCCGGCGCCCTCCTCGCCGAGGAACGACGCCTCTTCTACGTCGCCGCCACCCGCGCCCGCCACCGCCTCGTCGTCACCGCCGTCAAGGCACCCGCCGACGACGGTGACCAGCCCTCCCGCTTCCTCACCGAACTCGGCCCGGAGCCGAAGGACGTCACCGGCCGCCCCCGCCGCCCCCTCGCCGTCGCCCCGCTCGTCGCCGAACTGCGCGCCACCACCGTCGACCCCGACGCCTCCCCCGCCCTGCGCGACGCGGCCGCCCGCCGCCTCGCCCGCCTCGCCGCGCTCACCGACGACGAAGGCCAGCCGCTCGTCCCCGCCGCTCACCCCCAGCGCTGGTGGGGATTGAACGAACCGACCCACAGCCGGGTTCCCCTGCGCGACCGCGATCACCCGGTCGCGCTCTCCGGCAGCGCCCTCGACCAGCTCGCCAACACCTGCGCCCTCCAGTGGTTCCTGGGCCGCGAGGTCAAGGCGGACGCCCCCGCCACCGCCGCCCAGGGCTTCGGCAACGTCGTCCACGTCCTCGCCGACGAGGTCGCGTCCGGCCGCACCCCCGCCGACCTCGCCGTCCTGATGGAGCGCCTCGACTCCGTCTGGGACGGGCTCGTCTTCGACGCCCCCTGGAAGTCGGCCCAGGAGAAGGAGCACGCCCGCGCCGCCCTCGAACGCTTCCTCCGCTGGCACGTCATGGACCGCGCGGGCCGCACCCCCGCCGCCACGGAGCACGGATTCGACGTGACCCTCGAAGCGGGTCCGTACGAAGTACGGATCCGCGGCTCCATGGACCGCGTCGAACAGGACGAGCACGGCCGCGCCTACGTCGTCGACTTCAAGACCGGCAAGCAGGCCCCGACCAAGGACGAGGTCGCCCACCACCCCCAGCTCGCCGTCTACCAGCTCGCCGTCCGCGAGGGCGCGGTCGACGATGTGTTCGACGGCCGCCGCCCCGAGCCCGGCGGCGCCGAGCTCGTACAGCTGCGCCAGCCCGCCCCCAAGAAGGAGGGCGGCGAAGCCCTGCCGAAGATCCAGTCCCAGGAGCCCCTCAGCGGGGAATGGGTCGGCGACCTCCTCGCCACCGCCGCCGGCCGCGTACTCGACGAACGCTTCACCCCCACCACGGGCACCCACTGCGGCCACTGCTCCTTCCGCGCCTCGTGCAGCGCCCAGCCCGAGGGCCGCCACACCGTCGAATGACGAGCCGGACGAGGAGCCGGACGACGAGCCGGGCGGCGAGCCGGGCGGCGGGCGCGGGATCACGGGCCGGAGAAAGACCGGTCGCGATGCAGACCGGTTGGATGCAGATCGGCCGGAGGAAGACCGGCCGGAGCAAGATCGGCCGAATGAGGATTGTCAGCGGGGCCCATTAGCCTCTTTGGGGTGTCCGCACACATCACCGACCCCGAGCAGCTCAAAGAGCTCCTCGACATCCCGTTCACCCCGGAGCAGACGGCCTGCATCACCGCGCCGCCCGCCCCGCAGGTCATCGTGGCCGGAGCCGGGTCGGGCAAGACGACGGTGATGGCCGCGCGCGTGGTGTGGCTCGTGGGCACGGGCCAGGTCGCCCCGGAGCAGGTCCTCGGCCTGACCTTCACCAACAAGGCGGCGGGCGAGCTCGCCGAGCGCGTCCGCGCCGCGCTCGTACGGGCAGGGGTCACCGACCCCGACGTGATCGACCCGGACAACCCACCCGGCGAGCCCCGCATCTCCACGTACCACGCCTTCGCCGGGCAGCTCCTCACCGATCACGGCCTGCGCATCGGGCTCGAGCCGACCTCCCGGCTCCTCGCCGACGCCACCCGCTTCCAGCTCGCCGCCCGAGTGCTGCGCGAAGCCCCCGGCCCCTACCCCGCGCTGACCAAGTCCTTCCCCTCCCTGGTCAGCGATCTGCTCGCGCTCGACGCCGAGCTCGCGGAGCACCTCGTACGCCCGGAGCGACTGCGCGCGTACGACTCCGACCTGCTGAGCGCCCTCGAATCCGCCAAACTCACCAACGCCGACCTGCGCAAGATCCCCGAGACCGCGGCCGCCCGCCGCGAGCTCCTGGACCTCACCGAGCGCTACCGCACGGCCAAGCGCGCCCGCGACCTCCTCGACTTCGGCGACCAGATCGCCCTGTCCGCCGAGCTCGCGCTCACCCGCCCCGAAGTGAGCCGCATCCTGCGCGAGGAGTTCCGCGTCGTCCTCCTCGACGAGTACCAGGACACCTCCGTGGCGCAGCGCCTGCTGCTCTCCGGCCTGTTCGGCGGGGGCACCGGCCATGCCGTGACCGCCGTCGGCGACCCCTGCCAGGCGATCTACGGCTGGCGCGGCGCGTCCGTCGCCAACCTGGACGACTTCCCGGAGCACTTCCCGCACGCGGACGGCAGCCCCGCCACCCGCTTCTCACTCAGCGAGAACCGCCGCAGCGGCGGCCGCCTCCTCGACCTCGCCAACGGCCTCGCCGAGCCGCTGCGCGCGATGCACGAAGGCGTCGAAGCGCTGCGGCCGGCCCCCGGCGCCGAGCTCAACGGCTCCGTACGGATCGCCCTGCTGCCCACCCACGCCGAGGAGATCGAGTGGCTCGCCGACTCGATCGCGCACCTCGTCCGCACCGGCAGGGAGCCGGGCGGGATCGCCGTCCTGTGCCGTACGGCAGGGGACTTCGCCGAGATCCAGGGCGCCCTGGTCGCCCGTGACATCCCCGTGGAGGTCGTCGGCCTCTCGGGACTGCTCCACCTCCCGGAGGTCGCCGACCTGGTCGCGGTCTGCGAAGTCCTCCAGGACCCGGGGGCGAACGCCTCGCTCGTACGGCTCCTCACCGGCCCCCGCTGGCGCATCGGCCCCCGCGACCTGGCCCTGCTCGGCCGCCGCGCCCGCCTCCTCGTGCACCGCGCGCAGGACGACGGCCAGGACCCCGACCAGCGCCTCGCCGCGGCCGTCGAAGGCACCGACCCCGCCGAGGTGATCTCACTCGCCGACGCGCTCGACACCTTCCTGGAGGCGGCCGAACCGGACGACGGCCTGCCGTTCTCCGCGGAGGCCCGCGTCCGCTTCGCGCACCTCGCCCAGGAACTCCGCGACCTGCGCCGCTCGCTGGCCGACCCGCTCATGGACGTCCTGCACCGGGTCCTGGCCACCACCGGCCTGGAGGTCGAGCTCTCCGCCTCGCCGCGCGCCCTGGCGGCCCGCCGCCGCGAGACCCTCGCGAACTTCCTGGACACCGCCGCCTCCTTCGCCGCACTCGACGGCGACGCCAGCCTTCTCGCCTTCCTCGGCTTCCTGCGCACCGCCGAGCAGTACGAGAAGGGCCTCGACAACGCCCTGCCCGGCGGGGACAACACGGTCAAGGTGCTCACCGCCCACAAGTCCAAAGGACTCGAGTGGGACGTCGTCGCCGTCCCCGGCCTCGTCACCGACCAGTTCCCGAGCACCCGAGCCCGCGAGTCCTGGACCTCCCAGGCCAAGGTCCTCCCGCACGCGCTGCGCGGCGACGCCGACACACTCCCGGACATCACCTCCTGGGACGCGAAGAGCCTCAAAGCCTTCAAGGAGGAGATGAAGAGCCATCAGCACACGGAGGAACTCCGCCTGGGCTACGTGACGTTCACCCGCCCCCGCTCGCTGCTCCTCGGATCGGCCCACTGGTGGGGCCCGACCCAGAAGCGCCGCCGCGGCCCCTCGGCCTTCCTGAACGCCCTGTACGACCACTGCGCGGCCGGCTTCGGCGAGATCGAGGCCTGGGCCGACGAGCCCGAGGAGGACGCGGAGAACCCGGCCCTCCACGCGACGACGGCGGAGTACGCCTGGCCCCTGCCCCTGGACCCCACGGCCATGGCCCGCCGCCGCAAGGCGGCGGACCTGGTCTTCGCGCACCTGAACGCCCCGGGCCCGGCCACGCCGTCCACGCCCGCACCGGAGGCGCCGGAGGAGGACCTGTGGGACGAACAGGCATGGGAGGAGGAATTCGCCCACGACCCCGAAGAGGCGTGGCCCGAGGAGCCCGACGCATTCGAGGACGCGTACGTATCCGGGGACGCGTACGTACCCGAGGACGGCGGCGCCCCCGAGGACGCCCACGCACCCGCGGACCGCGACGTACCCGAGGACGCCGACGCGCACGGCGATCGCGACGTACCTGCGGACCGCAACGCACCCGCCGACCGCGGCGTACCCGAGCGCCCCGACGACGAGCAGCTGTGGCCGTCCGACGGGCACGAGCATGCCCCCACCCCTCCCCGTACGCCCCATCTCCCCGCCCAGCGGGCCGAGCCGCTCACCCCTGAGGAAGCCCGCACCATCGCCTCCTGGGACCGCGATCTCGACGCGCTCACCGGCGAACTGCGCCGCGCCCGCGCGTCCGTGCGCGACGTGCTCGTACCGCCGTCGCTGTCCGCCTCCCAGCTGCTGCGGCTCGCCTCCGACCCGGACGGCTTCGCCCAGGAGCTGGCCCGCCCCATGCCGCGCCCGCCGCAGCGGGCGGCCCGCCGCGGCACCCGGTTCCACGCCTGGGTGGAGTCGCGGTTCGAGGAGCTGCCACTGCCCATGCTCGGCCCCGACGAGCTGCCGGGCCGCGACCCGGACGACCCGGACGAGGCGGAGATCGCCGATGAGCGCGACCTGGCCGTACTCAAGGAGGCGTTCGAGCGCACCCCGTACGCCCGGCGCACGCCGTACCGCGTGGAGGCGCCCGTCCAGGTCACGCTCGCGGGCCGCGTCATCAGAGGACGGATCGACGCCGTCTACCGGGACGACGCCACCGGTGCGTTCGAGATCGTCGACTGGAAGACCAGCCGGGCCCAGGACGCCGACCCGCTCCAGCTCGCCGTCTACCGACTCGCCTGGGCCGAACGCCACGGCCTGCCGCCCGACTCCGTGACGGCCGCCTTCGTGTACGTCCGCACAGGAGAGATCGTCCGCCCCGAGGAGCTGCCCGACCGGGCCGCCCTGGAGCGGCTGCTCCTCGACGACCCCGAGCCCGTGCGGGACCGGGCCGGCGAACCCGCCTCCGGCGCCGGTTAGGCTCAAGGCCATGAGCGCCACCCCGGACACCGCCGTCCGTACGTACATCGAGCAGCACAGCGCGGCCTTCCTCGACGACCTCGCCGCGTGGCTGCGCATCCCCTCCGTCTCGGCCCAGCCCGAACACGACGGGGACGTACGGCTCAGCGCAGAGTGGCTCACGGCCAAGCTCAAGGAGACCGGCTTCCCGACCGCCGAGATCTGGCCGACGGACGGCGCGCCCGCCGTCTTCGCCGAATGGCCCTCCACCGACCCGGACGCCCCGACCGTCCTCGTCTACGGCCACCACGACGTCCAGCCCGCCGCCCGCGAGGACGGCTGGCACACCGACCCGTTCGAGCCCGTCGTCAAGGACGGCCGGATGTACGCACGGGGCGCGGCCGACGACAAGGGCCAGGTCTTCTTCCACACCCTGGGCGTCCGCGCCCACCTCGCCGTCACCGGCCGCACCGCCCCCGCCGTCAACCTGAAGCTCCTCGTCGAGGGTGAGGAGGAGTCCGGCTCGCCGCACTTCCGCGCCCTCGTCGAGCAGCACCGCGACCGGCTCACCGCCGACGCCGTGATCGTCTCCGACACCGGCATGTGGTCCGAGACGACGCCCACCGTCTGCACCGGCATGCGCGGCCTCGCCGACTGCGAGATCGCGCTGTACGGCCCCGACCAGGACATCCACTCCGGCTCCTTCGGCGGCGCCGTACCCAACCCGGCCACGGTCGCCGCCCGCCTGGTCGCCGGGCTCCACGACGAGGACGAGCACGTCGCGATCCCGGGCTTCTACGACGGCATCGTGGAACTGACGGACGCCGAGCGCGCGCTCCTCGCCGAGCTGCCCTTCGACGAGGCCGAGTGGCTGCGTACGGCCAAGTCGTACGCGACCCTCGGCGAGGCCGGACACTCCACGCTGGAGCGCATCTGGGCCCGGCCGACCGCCGAGGTCAACGGCATCGGCGGCGGCTACCAGGGCCCCGGCGGAAAGACGATCATCCCGTCCTCCGCCCAGCTGAAGCTCTCCTTCCGCCTGGTCGCCGGCCAGGACCCGGACCGTGTCGAGGAAGCGGTCCGCGACTGGGTCGCCACTCGGATCCCCGCGGGAATCCGGCACGAGATCACCTTCGGTGCCGCGACCCGCCCCTGCCTGACCCCGCTGGACCACCCCGCACTCCAGGCGGTCGCCCGGTCCATGGGACGTGCCTTCGACGGCCGGAAGATCCGCTTCACCCGCGAGGGCGGCTCCGGCCCGGCGGCGGACCTCCAGGACGTGCTCGGGGCACCCGTACTCTTCCTGGGCATCTCCGTTCCGTCCGACGGCTGGCACGCGCCCAACGAGAAAGTCGAGCTGGACCTGCTGCTCAAGGGTGTCGAGACGACCGCCTACCTGTGGGGCGACCTCGCAGATGCCCTCCGCTGACCAGACACCCACCCGGGGGAGTTGGAAGTACCTGTGACCACCTTCGATCACGTCGTTGACCGCCGTCCCATCGGCCTCACCGCACCGAGCGGCATCGACCGCGCGGCGCACCACCGGCTCGACGAGGCCTGGCTCGCGGCGGCCTGGAGCCACCCGACGACCCGGGTGTTCGTGATCTCCGGCGGACAGGCGCTCATCGACGACACCCCCGACGGCGGTACCGAACTCGTCATGACGCCGGCCTTCGAGGCCCCCCTCACCGAGACCCACCGCTACTTCCTCGGCACCGACGAGGAGGGCGTCAGCTATTTCGCCCTGCAGAAGGACGCCCTGCCCGGACGCATGGACCAGTCCGCCCGCGCCGCCGGCCTGCGCGAGGCGGGACTGCTGCTCTCGCCGCGCGATGCCGGGCTGATGGTGCACGCGGTCGCGCTGGAGAACTGGCAGCGCCTCCACCGCTTCTGCTCACGCTGCGGCGAACGCACGGTCATCGCCGCCGCCGGACACATCCGCCGCTGCCCCGCCTGCGGCGCCGAGCACTACCCCCGCACCGACCCCGCGGTGATCATGCTGGTCACGGACGAGGAGGACCGCGCCCTGCTCGGCCGTCAGGTGCACTGGCCGGAGGGCCGCTTCTCCACGCTCGCGGGCTTCGTCGAGCCCGGGGAGTCCATCGAGCAGTCGGTGGTCCGCGAGGTGTTCGAGGAGGCCGGTGTCCGGGTCGGCGAGGTCGAGTACGTGGCCAGCCAGCCCTGGCCCTTCCCGTACAGCCTGATGCTGGGCTTCATGGCACGCGCCAGCTCGTCGGAGATCAACGTCGACGGCGAGGAGATCGAGGAGGCGCGCTGGTTCTCGCGGGAAGAGCTGGGTGCCGCCTTCGAGTCCGGGGAGGTGCTGCCTCCCTACGGAATCTCGATTGCGGCCCGCCTCATCGAGCTCTGGTACGGCAAGCCCCTGCCGAAGCCGTCGCACTGACGCCCCGGCCCGTTGAGCCGGTGCCCTGGGGCGTCCGGTGCAATGCGATGGTCTTTTCGTGTGCTTATCTCCCCGGAAGCGCGGTGCGGTCCCTGCCAGCGGGGAGTCTGTGCCTCGACACAGACCGCTTCGCAGAAAGGGAAAACCGCGAAATGGAATCCGAGCGCAGCCGCACGCCTCGTCGGCACAGCCCGGCCGGGCGCTTGGGCTGGACTGTCAGAACTCTGTCGGCAGTGACGGGTGCCGTCCTCGCAGGGGCCCTCCTGGTCCCGCAGGCAGCCGCCATGGGTATCGACGGGTACAAGGACAAGGACAAGCAGAAGAAGTGCGGAAAACTATCCACCAGCCTCGCGGTGGTCGACTTCGGTACGTCTTTCCAGGGCACAGAGTTCCGCGTCACATCCGACCGCGAGGGCGAGGCGTTCCTCAATGACGACCGCAACCCGGGCGTCTGGGTAGACCTCGACGTCGTCCCCGGTGCCCCGCCCTGTGTGGTGGACACCGCTGTGGCGGTGACCGAACCCGGCTCGGGCACCAACCCGCCCCGCACGGCTCAGCGCCTCCATGTGGACCTGCTGACCGACACGGGAATCCTCTACGAGGCCGAGTGCAGGTACGACGGGACTCCGTTCGACGCGTCGAACCTGGCGGCGGCTTGTGGGGCGGGGTTCACCCCGGTTCCGGGTACGCCCGTGTGACATAGGCCCCCCTCCCTGGTGGCCACACGGCACGAGGGCATGTGAAAGCCCCCGCCTCGGCGGGGGCTTCTCCATGCGTGAGGTCCACGTCATGGGTCAACGGGAGCGTCAGACGGCCAGGGCCTGCTTCACCTGGGCAAGGCTCGGGTTCGTCATCACGATCTCCGCGCCACCGTCGGCGGGAACCACCCGAACCGTCGGAACCGTCTGGTTTCCACCGTTCGCCTTCTCGACGAAGGCCGCGGACTGCGGGTCCTCCTCGATGTTGACCTCGACGTACGAGATGCCTTCCCGGTCGAGCTGGCTCTTCAGCCGACGGCAGTAGCCGCACCAGGTCGTGCTGTACATCGTCAGAGTTCCCTGCATGTCCGTCCCGCTCCTTCGACTCTTGGGGTGTCCGGGTAGTCGAACGTACGCGACCCCGGCCGCCATTCCCGGACACCCTCCCGGTGTCCTCTCCCGGCACCCGTACCTCCCGGCACCCGCATTAGTACGACCGCAACGGACCCGCTGTGGACAACGGTCTCGGTGATCTCACCGAACCTGGCAGCATGGCGGGGTGACAGCAGCAACGCACTCCACTCTCTTCCCTCAGGTCCCCGAGTCGGCGGACGCGGTGCTCGACGGGCTCGACCCCGAGCAGCGCGCGGTCGCCACGGCCCTGACCGGTCCGGTGTGCGTCCTGGCGGGCGCGGGCACCGGCAAGACGCGGGCGATCACCCATCGCATCGCGTACGGGGTGCGCGCCGGGATACTCCCGCCCGCGAGTGTGCTGGCCGTCACGTTCACCAACCGTGCCGCGGGAGAGATGAGGGGCCGGCTGCGACAGCTCGGCGCGGGCGGCGTACAGGCTCGCACCTTCCACTCGGCAGCCCTCCGCCAGCTCCAGTACTTCTGGCCGAAAGTCGTCGGAGGCGATCTGCCCCGACTGCTGGAACGTAAGATCCAGCTCGTCGCCGAGGCCGCCGCGCGCTGCCGCATCCGGCTCGACCGCAATGAGCTCAGGGACGTGACCAGCGAGATCGAGTGGGCCAAGGTCACCCAGACCGTGCCCGCCGACTATCCCGCCGCCGTCGCCAAGACGCTGCGGGACGCTCCTCGCGACGCGGCCGAGATTGGCCAGATCTACGCCATGTACGAGCAGCTCAAGCGCGACCGCTCGGTGATCGACTTCGAGGACGTCCTGCTGCTCACGGTCGGCATCCTCCAGGACCGCCACGACATCGCCGACCAGATCCGCCGCCAGTACCAGCACTTCGTGGTGGACGAGTACCAGGACGTGTCGCCACTCCAGCAGCGCCTGCTGGAGCTGTGGCTCGGCGACCGGGACAGCCTCTGCGTCGTCGGCGACGCCAGCCAGACGATCTACTCCTTCACCGGTGCCACCCCCGACCACCTGCTGAACTTCCGCACCCGCCACCCGGGCGCGACGGTCGTGAAACTCGTGCGGGACTACCGCTCCACCCCCCAGGTGGTGCATCTCGCCAACGGACTGCTGAGCCAGGCCCGGGGCCGCGCCGCCGAGCACCGCCTCGAGCTGATCTCCCAGCGCGACCCCGGCCCCGAACCGGCCTACACGGAGTACGCGGACGAGCCCGCCGAGGCCGAGGGCACCGCCCGCCGGATCCGCGACCTGATCGCCGCGGGTGTCCCGGCCGGTGAGATCGCCGTGCTCTACCGGATCAACGCCCAGTCCGAGGTCTACGAACAGGCCCTCGCCGACGCCGGCGTGCCCTACCAGCTGCGCGGCGCCGAGCGGTTCTTCGAGCGCGCCGAGGTGCGGGAGGCGGGCGTCGCCCTGCGCGGCGCTGCCCGGGCCGGCGGGAACGACACCCTCCTGGACGACGCCGAGGATCTGCCCTCCCAGGTCAGAGCGGTGCTCTCGACCAAGGGCTGGACCAGCGAGCCCCCGGCCGGATCCGGCGCGGTCCGCGACCGCTGGGAGTCGCTGGCCTCGCTGGTCCGGCTCGCCGAGGACTTCGCCCGGGCCAAGCCGGGGGCGAGCCTCTCCGATCTCGTCGCCGAACTCGACGAACGGGCAGCGGCCCAGCACGCCCCCACGGTCCAGGGCGTCACCCTCGCCTCGCTGCACTCCGCGAAGGGCCTGGAATGGGATGCCGTCTTCCTGGTCGGCCTCACCGAAGGCATGATGCCGATCACCTACGCCAAGACCGACGAGCAGGTGGAGGAAGAGCGCAGGCTGCTCTACGTCGGCGTCACCCGCGCCCGGCTGCATCTGTCGCTGTCCTGGGCCCTGTCCCGTGCACCGGGCGGCCGGGCCTCCCGCCGCCCGACCCGATTCCTGAACGGACTGCGCCCGGGCTCCGCGGCGCCCGGTGCACGCGGCGCGGGCGGTGGCGGCGGCGTCGAGCGCGGCAGCGGGTCCACCGGTCGGCGCAAGCGCCGCGGCCCGGTGCTGTGCCGGGTGTGTGGCAAGACACTCACCGACGCCGGTGAGATGAAACTGATGCGCTGCGAGGACTGCCCCTCCGACATGGACGAGGCACTGTACGAGCGCCTCCGCGAGTGGCGCTCCGACCAGGCGAAGGAGCTGGGCCAGCCCGCGTACTGCGTCTTCACCGACAAGACCCTGATGGCGATCGCCGAGGCGGTCCCCGGCAGCGAGGGGGAGCTGGCAGGCATCTCCGGGGTGGGCGGCCGCAAGCTGGAGCGCTTCGGAGCCGATGTCCTGGCCATCTGTGCAGGTCAGGAGCTTGGGGAGGGCGATGAAGAGGACTGATGCAAACTCGTCGAAAAAATAGTTTGCGCCCGCCCCAGTCATCCCCATAGGTTCTTAACCACGGGAACAGCGACTTCTCTGAAGCCCTGTCCTCGTGCTGTACTTATCCGAATACGCGTGACCGGCCCGGCCGGTCCCCGAGACGCCGAGAGGAGGCGATTCCAGTGATCAGCACCAACACCAGCTTCATTCGCACCACCGCCAAAATGACCGATCGCTCGGTCGTCTCCGCCTGCTCGCTCGGCCTCTCCGGTTCGGCGTTCATTGGCGCCGGTCTGTCCGGCTTCGCAGCCGTCCTTCCGGTCTCCCTTCCCACGGGTCTGCCCGTCCGGGAGCGCAATGAGCGACCGACCAAGGCACTGGAAGCAGGAGTAGCAGCAGCAGAGGCCAAGGCCTACGCGCTCGCGGCGGCCAGTGCCGAAACCCAGAAGCAGCAGACGACGCAGCACCACCACACGATGTGGGCCTTCCGTGGGCTCGAACCCTGGAGTGATCCAGCCTGATCCAGCATCAGGCCGGCGCCTTCAGGGCCGCGGAACCCCACCCGGGATCCGCGGCCCTTCTGTTTTCCCTGATGAGGAAGACGGAACGAAGGGGCCTCGGGACCAGCAAGACCCGGTACCAGCAGAAGCCCGGTCAACCGACCGGAACGACAGACGAGGAAAACACCACCGTGCAACTCGAAGCGCACGCCCCGTCCGTACCGCCTTCCGAAACGATCCCCCCGCCCGGCCTCACGGAGGACTCCGCCTTGATCCCGCTCACCGCGCTGACCGCGCTCGACGACGCCATCGAGAACCTCGGCGTACCCGTCCCCTGCCGTTCCTACGACCCGGAGGTCTTCTTCGCGGAGTCGCCGGCCGACGTCGAGTACGCCAAGTCCCTCTGCCGCACCTGCCCGCTGATGGAGGCCTGCCTCGCCGGTGCCAAGGAGCGGCGCGAGCCGTGGGGCGTCTGGGGCGGAGAGCTGTTCGTCCAGGGCGTGGTCGTCGCCCGCAAGCGGCCGCGTGGTCGCCCGCGCAAGAACCCGGTCGCGGCATGAACGCCCTGAAGCGCACCGGAACCATCGACCGTCCCCTCACGCACGATCCCCAGAAGCAGGCCCCGATGACCTCTTCCACCAGCGAGCCGTCCGGCTCCGCGACCCCAGCTGTCACCACCATCGGCGCGAACGCCTCGCGTCAGAACAGGACCCGTGAGATGCAACTCATTCCAGAAGCCCTGGCACGTGCTCATATGCATGAGCGCCTGCGGGAAGCCGGTGCGGAACGCCAGGCCGCGCGCCTGATCGCCGCCCGGCGGATGCAGCGGCGCGCCGAGCGCGTCTCCATGCGCGCCCGCCGCGCGCTCGCCATGGCCGTCATGCACTGAACCGACGACCCGGCAGCACGCACCGTGCACAGCTCCTACCGCGGGGGCCGGTCCGAACGGACCGGCCCCCGCGGTGCGTTGTCCCTGCCCCGGCCCCGTGCGGGTTTATTGTCACGAGGTGGACCAGCAGACTCATCACCCTGAGGAGCCGGGTGCCGAGAACGTCGTGTGTTCCCGGTGCGGCAAGGTTGCCGAGGGCCCTCCGCCAACCTGGATCTGTTCCGTGGAGAAGGGCCGGCGCCACTACTTCTGCGACGAATGCGCCCGCGCCAACATCAGGTCCATCGAGGGCCGCCTCGACTCCGCCTGGTGGTGACGCAGGGGGGCCCTCCCCCTCCCCCGCCGCCCTCCCCTCCCGGATGTTTCTAGGCCTGCGCGGCGACGTCATCCGGTTCCGGGAGGAAACCGGGGAGCCAGGCCTCCAGCTCGTCGCGGAGGCGTACCGTCGCGTTCAGCTGGCAGAGCACGCCGATCGTGCTCAGTGTCACGCGGTGGATCAGCAGATACGCGGGCGGCAGGTTGAGCTGCTTGCCCAGCTGGTGCGCGGGGGAGCGAGGATCGGCGATTCGCGCTGCCTGGGTGCGCAGCCAGCCGCGGGTGAAGGTGAAGGCATCAGCCTCGGCGGGCTCGATGATCGGCAGCAGATACTCCAGCACCGCGTCCGGGTCGAGTTCTATCGACTCCTTGACGAAGCCTTCCTCGCAGAGCAGCCCGTAGACCGTTTCGGCCTCGCCTTCCAGAGTCATCCGCAACGACTCGCCGATGGTCGCGGGCAGCCCGCCCGGCAGTCGGTCGACGGTGCCGAAGTCCAGCACGCCGAGGCGCCATTCGCCGTCGCCGTCGCCGTCGGCGGGGAGCAGTCGGAAGTTCCCTGGGTGCGGGTCCGCGTGCAGCAGGCCCGTGCGGGCGGGGCCGGAGAAGAGGAAACGGGCCAACAGCTGGCCCGCGCGGTCCCGCTGCTCGGGCGTGCCCTCGTTGATCACCTCGGACAGAGGTATCCCGTCGATCCACTCGGTCACCAGTATCTGGTCGGTCTGGTGCACCACCTCCGGCACGACCACATCGGGATCGTCCGCGAACTCCTCCGCGTGCTCCTGCTGGGCCTGTGCCTCCAGGGCGTAGTCCAGCTCCTCCGAGACCCTGTCGCGCAACTCGGTGATCAGCGGCTTGATGTCCATGCCCGGTATCAGTGGCCCGAGCAGCCGGGCGAACCGGCTCAACTGGGCCAAATCGGATAGAAGTGCCTCGCCGGCTCCCGGGTACTGCACCTTCACCGCGACCTCGCGCCCGTCGTGCCATACGGCGCGGTGGACCTGGCCTATCGAGGCGGCGGCCGCGGGCTTGTCCTCGAACTCCAGGAAGAGGTCCCGCCAGTCCTCGCCCAGCCGCTCCGCGAGCACCTCGTGAACGGTGCGCGTCGGCATCGGCGGAGCTGCCTCCTGCAGCTTGGTCAGCGCGGCCCGGTAGGGGCCGGCCACCTCCTCGGGCAGGGCGGACTCGAAGACGGACATGGCCTGTCCGAACTTCATCGCACCCCCCTTGAGCTCGCCCAGCACCTTGAACAGCTGCTCCGCCGTCCGCTGTTGCAGCTCACGGG
Source organism: Streptomyces sp. NPDC000410 (assembly GCF_040300305.1). Lineage (NCBI taxonomy): Bacteria > Bacillati > Actinomycetota > Actinomycetes > Kitasatosporales > Streptomycetaceae > Streptomyces > Streptomyces sp. NPDC000410. The sequence continues at coordinate 34,817 of NZ_JBEPDM010000001.1, read as the reverse complement.
CCACGATCTCCGCCGACTTGCCGCCGATGCGCTTACCCAGGCCCCACGTGGCACGGCCGGCGAAGCTCAATGGCAGAGCGGCCAACTTGGCGGTACGGGTGACCGCTTTCCGGGGAAGATCAGACATGCGCCCCTCCAAATCCCAGATGCCGTGCCGCGTGTGCCCAACGGCATGGCTCCGTTGGCAGCGGCTACCCGGCCATTGTGTCGTGCCTTGTCCCGGCACCCGAGGCGCGCTCCCCCTCAGTCTGCCCAGCCGCACCGCAGGGACAGTCGTGACGGGCGCCGATCTGCTCCGATCGCCAGCCCAGCAGGGGCAGCGACGTCTCCCACCGGGCACCCGTGCTCGTTGGCAGATCGCCGTCCAGGAACGACAGCGCGTGTGCGGCCGCCATGCCGGCGACCGCTGTGGCGAGGGCGAGGTCGCACCCCTCGGCCGCGGGCCGGCGCCCCGACCGCCACTGCGCCAGCATCCTCGGCCACACCGGATCCCGCTCTGCCCGGCCCAGCGCCAGACATCCCGCACAGGCCGTGCCGCCCGGTAGCACCAGAGGGCCCACCACCCCCGTGGCCTCCACAACCCCCGCGTACAGATGGGGAGTCCCAGAGGTGATCCAGCTCTCGGCCGCCGCCGGATCGGGGGCGTAGGCGGCGAGGCCGTCCCTGGGGGCGACGACGACCAGGGAAAGGGCCGGTTCGTCGGGAGCGCTGTCGTCCAGGGGCGGGCCGCCCGCCGGACGCCGTTTCGACCGTGGGGTCGTGCCCGGAGCGGACCGCCGCACCAGCTGCCGTGCCGCCGAGGCCCGGCGCTCACCCACCGCATCCGCCGGCAGCCCGCCGGGAGCCACGTCCCACGGCTCCGCACACCCTCCGTCCAGGACATCGACCCGGCCCACCCCGGAGGCGGACAGCACCGCCGCGATCGCCGCCCCGACCCGGCCCGCGCCCCGGACCTGGACCCGCATGGCACCGCGCGCCGCCAACCGGCGCATCCCGCCGCCCGGTTCCGGATGGACGACGCAGAGCGAGGCGAGATCGGCGCGCAGCCGGTCCAGCGCGCCGGTCCGCTGCCGTAACGCATCGGCCGGTGGGCCACCGCCCGTCGCGTCGTCGACCAGGCCGGCCGCGGTCAACCGGCCCAGCACCGCGTCCACGTGACCGTCGGGCAGACCTATCGCCCGGGCCTCCTCGCGCAGCCGGGGCAGTCCCCGGACCCCGTCGAACAGCGAGAGGAGACTTCCGGTCGCCGTGTCCACCGGGCCGACTAGCACCGCGTGCGCCGGTGCCACCCCGAACTGCACGTACTGAAGGTCCCGCCAGGCGCGCCGCAGCGCGGGCTTCACCATGGGATGCATATCCGTCCCCCGTTTCGTTCCCATCCGTTCCCGGCCGTTCCCAGCTCGGTTTGCTGCGTTGTCGCATCAGAATGCAGGGGACGGGCGGCGGGCGCGGAAAGTTATCCACAGGCAGGGGGTATTAGTCGTTCAAATGGTGCACGCCGTCGAGTGGATCACGTTCGAACCGGGCCGGAGGCGGGACTTCCCGCACTGACAGCGGGTAACGTCGGGGCGTGTCCGCCGACCCACCGCACAGCGCCGAGAGCCAGCAGCGCAGCGTGACCAGACATACCTCCCGTTCCTCCGCGACGAGCGCGGTCGAGGTCCGCAGAAGCACCCGGCGCAGCAGAACGGTCTCCGCGTACCGGGAGGGTGACCGGACCATCGTGCTGATCCCGGCGCGGATGTCCGAGGCGGAGGAGCGGCGCTGGGTGACGGTCATGCTCGACAAGCTCGCGGCCCAGGAGAGCAAGCGCACCCTGGGGGACGCGGAACTGGCCGAGCGCGCGGAGCGCTTGTCCGAGCAGTACTTCGACGGGCGGGCCCGGCCCACATCGGTGCGATGGGTGACCAATCAGAACACCCGCTGGGGGTCGTGTACTCCGGCGGAGGGCAGCATCCGCCTGTCGCACCGGCTGCAGGGCATGCCCGAGTACGTCATCGACTACGTGCTCGTCCACGAGCTCGCCCACCTGCTCGTGCCGGGCCACGGACCGCGGTTCTGGCGGCTGCTGGAGGCGTACCCCCGCACCGAGCGGGCCCGCGGCTACCTCGAAGGTGTGGTCGCGGCCGACCGGCTTCCGCAGCTGCCCGCCGCGCGCGAAGAGTGACTTCCGAGAGTGACGTTCGCCGATCCTGTACCGAATGTGTCCCGACTTGGCTGATTGTCGTTCCAAGCCGTTAGCCTGGCGCGACGGATTCGGATTCGGGATGGGGGACGGTCGTTACGCATGGCCAGGGAATTCCAACGCGGCCACAAGGCCAAGATCAGTGATCTTACTCCGGGTACCGATCTGTACGTAGGCGTGCAGATCGCGGCGCCCGGACTGACCTTCGACATCAGCTGCTTCGGCCTCGACGCCAATGAGCAGCTCTCGGACGACCGGTATTTCATCTTCTTCAATCAGCCGAAGTCGCCCGAGGAGTCCATCCAGCTGCTGGGCGCCCAGTCCGGCGACACCGAGTCGTTCCGCGTCACGCTGGACCGCATCCCGGAGAGCATCCAGAAGCTGTCCTTCACCGCGACCGTCGACGGTGCGGGCCAGATGTCGCAGGTCGGCCCGGGGTACATCCGGATCGTCGCGGGCGGTGAGGAAGTCGTCCGGTATGCGTTCACCGGCTCGGAGTTCACCACCGAGCGCGCCGTGATGCTGGGTGATTTCTACCTGAAGGACGTCTGGCGGTTCGCCGCCGTCGGCCAGGGCTTCGACGGCGGACTGGAGGCGCTGCTGAAGAACTTCGGCGGAGAGGTCGCCGAGGAGCAGCCCGCGGCGGCTCCGCAGCCGCAGCAGGGCGCCGCCGTCCCGGGGTTCGCCCCGCCGCCTCAGGCACCCCAACCCGCCCCGTCGTTCGGCGCGCCCGCCGCGCAGACTCCGGCGCCCGCCCAGGCCCCTGCCCCCGCGAGCCCGCAGATGCATGCCGCGCCGACCCTCGCCGCGCCCATGACCCCGCCCGTCGCCGTGCCCGCGCCCTTCGCGCCCGCAGCGCTGGGAGCACCGGGAGCGCCCGCGGCACCCGGAGCCCCCTTCGTCCCCGGCCAGCCCGGCCCGTTCGGCCCGCCCGGGGTGCCGGGACAGCCCTTCGGCGGCGCCCAGGCCATGGCCCCCGTCCCCGCCGAGGCCGGACTGCGCGTCGTCCTCACCAAGTACGCCGAGGTCGCCGTCGGCGACCGGTGGACCGAGCAGAACCCGCAGCAGGTCCGGGCCACCCTCGCCAAGGGCCAGTCCATCCTCGCCAAGCAGGGCAGCATGGTCGCCTACCAGGGCGACATCGACTTCGCCCACAAGGGCTCCGGGCTGCTGGGCAAGCTGACCGGTCAGCTCACCGGCCAGGGCATGTCCCTCATGCGCTGCTCCGGCGAGGGCGAGGTGTTCCTCGCGGACGAGGCCAGCCGGCTCTTCGTGATCCGGCTCGAAGGCGAGCAGCTCTACACCAGCGCCCACGGCGTCCTGGCCTTCGACGAGTCCCTGGACACCGAGATCCGCCGGATCGAGGGCGCGGGCCTGCCCGGCGGCGGTCTCTTCTCGATGCTCTTCTCCGGCACCGGCGCCGTCGTCGTCAAGACGCGCGGCATCCCGGTCGTCCTCCCGGTCGGCCCCGCCACGTACGTCGACGGCAATGCCGTGATCGCATGGTCGGCGGGCGCCCAGGCCGTCACCACGACCGCGCTGCGGCTGCGCCGATCCGGCTACGCCAGCAGCCAGTCGGAGGCGATCAACCTCCAGTTCCGGGGCGCCCCGGGCAATTTCGTCGTCGTCCAGCCCTTCGAGGTGTGAGGCAGGCCATGGATACGAACATGCTCAGCGCGCACCGCGCCGTGCCGACCGGCGTACGGATGGCCGTGCACAGCGCCAAGACGCTCAAGGTCACGATGGCCACCGGCCACGACCTGATCGCCAAGGCCGGATCGATGATCGCGTACGACGGCTACGTGCAGTTCGACGCGCCCCCCGCCACCCTGCGCCGCTCCGCCGAGGAGATGGTCACCGGAGAGGGCGGCAAGCTCATGCTCTGCCGCGGCGACGGCGACCTCTACCTCGCGGACTACGGGGCGGACGTCGTCGTGCTCCACCTCGCCGACGAGGCACTGTCCGTCAACGGCGCGACCCTGCTCGCCTGCGACGCCGCCCTCCAGCTCGCGATCGAGCCGGTCAAGGGCATTGCCAAGCTCTCCGGCTCCGGCCTGACGAACCTCGTCATCCGCGGCACCGGCTGGGTCGCCCTGGTCAGCCGCGGCATCCCGACCGTGCTCGACTGCGCCGAACGCGAGACGTACGTCGACCCGGACGCGCTCGTCGCCTGGACGACCGGTCTCGAAATGAAGGCCCGGCGCACCGTCAAGGCGAGCGCGCTGATCGGCCGCGGCAGCGGCGAGGCCCTGCAGATCGGCTTCAAGGGCCAGGGCTTCGTGGTCGTCCAGCCCAGCGAGGACACCGGCGACCGATTCAAGATCCGGGGCTGAGAGGAGCACCCATGCACAGCACACTCTTCGCGCACGTCCCGGTGGAGTCCACCGAGCGCTACACACTGCAGAACCCGCAGCTGCTCAAGGTCGATGTGAACCGGGGCAGCGGTGCGATCCTCGCCCGGCAGGGCGCGATGGTCGCCTTCGAGGGGCAGATCGAGTTCGACAGCCAGTACCGCAACCGCAGCTGGCGCAACGTCGAGCGGATGACCAACGAGCGCCTCGAACTGATGCGCTGCAAGGGCAGCGGCAACGTCTACCTGGCCAACTTCGCGCAGCACATCCATGTCATGGACGTCGGCCGGGGCATCACGGTCGACAGCTCGTCCGTCCTCGCGTTCGACGGAAGCCTCGGTGTCGGCATCGTCGCCATCGACAGCGCCGTGGGCGTGGCCTCGGCGGGCGCGTACAACCTGGAGCTCACCGGATCCGGCAAGGTCGCCCTGCTGACCTCCGGCGAGCCGCTGGTCCTCGAGGTCACCCCCGAGCGCAACATCTGTGCCGACGTGGACGCGGTGATCGCCTGGTCCACCTCGCTGCGCACCCAGATGCAGGCGCCCACCTCCACCTCTGCCGTCTGGCGCCGCAGGGGCTCGACGGGCGAGGGCTGGGAGATGCAGTTCCAGGGACAGGGCCACGTCCTCATCCAGCCCAGCGAGCTGCTGCCCCCGCAGCATCTGCGCAGCTCGGGTCTGCTCGGCCAGTTCGGCATGGGCGGTGGGGGGCTGCGGGGCAACTCCCTGGGCGGCTCCCGCAACTGACGGCACCGGGGACGGCATCCCCGTCGCCGACGGCGGAACACGACGGCCTACGAAGGGGCGGCCCCGCGCACAGCGCGGGGCCGCCCCTTCGCACGAACACGCTCCGCGGGCTCAGAGCCGGGCGCGGGCGGCTTCCACCAGCCGGACGACCGACGCGTCGGCCACGGCCGCCACCTCGTCGTACCCGAACCAGCGCAGGTCCAGCGACTCGTCACTGATCGCCGGGGCCGCGCCGGCCGGAGCCAGCGCCGCGTACTGCACATCGAGGTGCCAGGCACAGGGCGTCTCGTGCCGGTCGAGACGCACCAGCCCGCCGGGCAGCAGCGTCAGCCCCGCGATACCGGACTCCTCGGTCCCCTCGCGCAGTGCCGCGTCGGCGAGCGTGGCGTCACCGGGCTCGCAGTGCCCGCCCATCTGCAGCCACATCCGGAGCTTCCTGTGAAGCGTCAGGAGCACCCGCTCCCGCGACGGGTCGATCACCAGCGCGCTCGCCGTGATGTGCCCCTGCGCGCACGCCTTCCACATTCCGTCCGGGTGGGCCGCCAGGTGATCCAGATACGTCTGGCGCAGCTCTTCCTGCGCCTCGTACTCCTTGAGTACGCGTACGGCGTCGTCGTACAGGCTCACTTGCCGGAGTCTTCCTTGCCCTCGTCGTCCGGGCCCTTGGCGGCCTCGCCGAGCATCTTGTCCAGCTCCGAGAAGTCGAGCTGCTCGCGGTGCACGAAGCCGTCCGGGTCGTCCAGGTCGGACGCGGTCGGCAGCATGTCCGGGTGCTCCCACAGGCTGTCGCGGCCGTCGAGACCACGCGCGTCCGTGAGCGACGCCCACAGACGGGCGGCGTCCCGCAGCCGGCGCGGGCGCAGCTCGAGGCCGATCAGCGTGGCGAAGGTCTGCTCGGCGGGACCGCCCGACGCGCGGCGCCGGCGCAGCGTCTCGCGCAGCGCGTTCGCCGAGGTCAGCCGGTTCTTCGCGGCCTCGTGGACCACCGCGTCCACCCAGCCCTCGACCAGGGCGAGCGCCGTCTCCAGACGGGCCAGCGCCGCCTTCTGCTCCTCGGTGTCCTCCGGCTGGAACATTCCCTGCTGGAGCGCCTCCTGGAGCTGCTCGGGGTGTGTGGGGTCGAACTGGCCGACCACGTCCTCCAGCTTGGTCGTGTCGACCTTGATCCCGCGCGCGTAGCCCTCGACCGCGCCGAACAGATGTGCGCGCAGCCACGGCACATGGGCGAAGAGCCGCTGGTGGGCGGCCTCGCGCAGCGCCAGGTACAGCCGCACCTCGTCCTTCGCGACGCCCAGGTCCTTGCCGAACGCCTCCACGTTGAGCGGAAGCAGCGCGGCCTTGCCGACCGGGCCCAGCGGGAGCCCGATGTCCGTGGAGCCGACCACCTCACCCGCCAGGACACCGATGGCCTGCCCGATCTGCTGGCCGAACATGGCGCCGCCCATGGAGCGCATCATGCCGATCAGCGGGCCCGCCATCGCCTGCATCTCCTCAGGCAGTACGTCGCCCATGGCCAGGCCCACCCGCTCGGCCACCGGGTCGACGAGCTGCTGCCAGGCCGGGAGCGTCGCCTCGACCCACTCCGCGCGGCTCCACGCCACGGCGCTGCCGGCACCCGAGGGGAGCGGCGTCGCGCCGTCGAGCCACAGGTCGGCGAGGCGCACGGCCTCCTCGACCGCGGCGCGCTCGGCCGGGCCCACGCTCGCGTCCTTCGTGCCGTCCTGCGTGCCCTGGGAGACCGTCTGGCGGGCGATCTGCTTGGCCATGTCCCAGTTGACCGGCCCGCCCTCGTAGCTCAGCATCTGGCCGAGCTGCTGGAAGGCGGCCCCGAGATCGTTCGGATTCATGGAACCGAACATCGAGGCGAGGGGGTTGTCCGCACCGCCCGGGCCGCCGGGGAAACCGAACCCGAAGGGGTTCGCCTGACCGCCGCCTTGACCGCCGGATCCCTGCCCACCTCCGGCGGGGTCCTTCTTCTTGCCCTCGTCGCCGTTCTCCGGCTCCTCCGGCGGAAGGCCGAATCCGAATGGGGTGTCACTCACGGGTTTCCTCGGCTCGTAGGGCCGCCGGCTTCCTGCCGGCGGCGACTGCCCGACAACACCTCCAGCCTAAGCGGCGCCCGGCTGGCCGCGGCGGCCTCGCGGGCCCCGGCCCGGCCGGGAACCGCCCGACATCCGGGCCGTACAAGGGCTCGGTGCTCCGCCGGCGCTTGGCCTGCGGCAGGATGGACGCCACCTGGTACGCACGCGTCATTCACGTACGTACTGAAGACAACCGCTGGAGACGCCCGGTGAGTTCCCCAGATCCACAGGTTCGCGCAGCGCGAAACCTCTCAGCCCCGACCTCGTCGAGAGGTCCCGTCGTCGCGGTCACCGGTGCCGCCTCGGGCGTCGGTGACCTGCTGACCAGGCGCCTTGCCGCGTCGGACGAGATCAAGCAGGTCATCGCCATCGACGAGCGGCGCGGCGAGGTCTCCGAGGCGACGTGGCACATCCTGGACGTCCGTGACCCGGCGATCGCCGAGAAGCTGCGCGGCGCGGACGTCGTCGTCCACCTGGCACTCGACCTCGACCTGGAGACGGATCCCGCGGCCCGTACCGCGTACAACGTGCGCGGCACGCAGACCGTCCTCACCGCGGCCGCCGCCGCGGGCGTCCACCGGGTGGTCCTGTGCACCTCGGCGATGGTCTACGGAGCACTGCCCGAGAACGACATCCCGCTCTCCGAGGACGCGGAGCTGCGGGCCACGGCCGAGGCGACCGGCGTCGGTGACCTGATGGAGATCGAGCGGCTGGGCCGTCGCGCGCCCCGCGCCCACCCCGGTCTCAACGTCACGGTGGTCAGGCCCGCCGTCCTGGTCGGCGGCACGGACACCGCGCTGACCCGCTACTTCGAGTCGCCGCGCCTCCTGGTGGTCGCCGGATCCCGCCCCACCTGGCAGTTCTGTCATGTCGAGGACCTGGTGAGCGCCCTCGAGTACGCCGCTCTGGAGAAGGTCGACGGGGAGTTCGCGGTCGGCTGCGACGGCTGGCTGGAGCAGGAGGAGGTCGAGGAGCTCAGCGGCATCCGCCGGATGGAACTGCCGTCCGCTGTCGCCCTCGGAGCGGCGGCCCGGCTGCACCGCATCGGCCTCACCCCGTCCCCGGCGGGGGACCTCGCGTACACGATGCACCCGTGGGTGGTCAGCGTCGGACGGCTGCACGACGCCGGATGGCGGCCTCGGTGGACGAACGAGGAGGTGCTCGCGGCCCTGCTGGAGGAGGTCGAGGGCCGGCACACCGTCGCGGGCCGCAGGCTCGGCCGCAAGGACGCCACCGCCGCCGGTGCCGCAGGCGCGACCGTCGCTCTGCTCGGTACGGCCGCGCTCGTGCGGCGGGCCCGCAAGCGCCGGGGGCTGTGACGGGCAGGGGTCCGCAAGCCCCGGGGCCCGTGACGGGCCGAGGGGCTGTAGGAGGCTCCAAGCGCCACCGCGGCTGCCCGGTCGAAAACGCTATTCCGCGATGTCAGCGGCGTACGGCACGATGGGGTTATGGCACGTACGAACAACCACCCCGGTGAGCAGGCGGCGACGGACCCCATCCGCCTCCTGGAGATCCGCGACACCCCGCTCTCGCTGGACGAGGTGTTCCGCGCGGTCGGCGATCCGGCGGCCGGCGGCACGGCGCTCTTCGTCGGCACCGTGCGCAACCACGACGCGGGCGCGGACGTCGACGCGCTCGGCTATTCGTGCCACCCCACCGCGGAGGCGGAGATGCGCCGCATCGCGGAGAAGGTCGCCGCGGAGTACCCGGTCCGGGCACTGGCCGCCGTCCACCGCGTGGGTGACCTGGAGGTCGGAGATCTCGCCGTCGTGGTCGCGGTGTCGTGCCCGCACCGCGGTGAGGCGTTCGAAGCCTGCCGGAAGCTGATCGACGACCTGAAGCACGAGGTCCCGATCTGGAAGCACCAGCGGTTCGCCGACGGCACGGAGGAGTGGGTCGGCGCCTGCTGAGCGCCTGGCCGCCGCCGTCCGGCGGAGCAACCCGGTTGGCGGGCACCCGGGCCGATTTGCGTAACCGCCCCCCTGCCCCGAGCGTTGAACCGACGGATGGTTAATCTGCTGATCAGTCGGCTGTTGCAGCGTTTGCTCCAGCCCATGGGGTCGGGAGGTCGGAATGGCGGCACTTGCCTGGTTGCTGATTCCGCTTTTCGCTGCCGTCGGTGCAGCGATATGGGGAAGCTGGGCCTCGAGGAACCGAACTACCGGGGACATCGCGGAACTGGCGGGCTACGCCCGGTTCCGGGACGCGATGGAGAAGTCCCACTCCGGTACGGACATAGCCTGAGGCGGCCAGCCCCGTACGGACCGGCCCGGGGGGTGCACTGACAGACCCTTCCCGTACTGTCGTTCCATGCCACGCCGCACTGCGACGATGCTCGCCTCCACCCTCGTCCTCATCGTGCTGCTCTGCGTGGGCGTGTTCATGGCGCCTCCTTACTCCGAGATGACGCCGGGACCGACGTTCAACACGCTCGGCGAGTCGCGTGGGGAGCCGGTGCTGCAGATCTCCGGCCACAAGACCTATCCGACGTCCGGAAACCTGAACATGACAACGGTCAGGGTCACCGGCGCGGAATACCGGATGAACCTCGTCGAGGTCGTCTACGGCTGGCTGGCACACGACAACGTCGTGGTGCCGCACGACACGCTCTATCCGGACGGCAAGACGGAGGAGCAGTCCACCCAGGAGAACGCCGAGGAGTTCAGCCAGTCCCAGGAGACCGCCAAGGTCGCGGCGCTGAACGAGCTGAAGATCCCGGTGAAGTCCCGCGTCGTGGTCGCTTCCGTCCGCAAGAAGACCCCCGCGGAGGGCGCGCTCCACGCGGGCGATGTGATCAAGGCCGTCGACGGCACACCGGTCAAGCAGCCCGGTGACGTCTCCAAGGCCGTCACCAAGCACAAGCCCGGCGAGCAGGTGGTCTTCTCGATCGTCCCGGCGAAGGAGGCGGCCGCGGCGGAGAAGGCGGGCAAGGAGCCGTCGGCCGTGCAGGACGTCAAGATCGGGACGGTGAAGTCGGGGGAGTCGGGAGAGGGCCGTAACCGCGCGATCGTCGGCATCACCGCCGGTACGGATCACACGTTCCCGTTCACCATCGACATCAAGCTCGCCGATGTGGGCGGCCCGAGCGCCGGGCTGATGTTCGCCCTCGGCATCATCGACAAGCTCACGCCGGAGGACCTCACGGGCGGGAAGTTCGTGGCGGGTACGGGAACGATCGACGAAACCGGCAAGGTCGGCCCCATCGGCGGCATCGAGATGAAGCTGGTCGGCGCGCGGAACGCCGGTGCGGAGTACTTCCTGACACCCAGCGAGAACTGTGAGGCCGCCGCCTCGGACATCCCGGACGGGCTCACCCTGGTCAAGGTCAAGACCATCGCCGACGCGACGAAGGCCCTGAAGCAGATCCGCACCGGCGACACGGCGGGTCTCCCGAGCTGCACCACGGGCTGACCCGAGCCGCACCACGGGCCGACCCGACCCGCACCGACCCGCACCAGCGGCTGACCGGGCGCGGCCTTCGGGCTCCGCCCCGGGCGCAGGGCCCGGGGCGAGCGGGGCCGGGGTGTCCCCGCGGGGACACCCCGTACGAGCCCTCGGTCAGGACGCTGTCAGAACCGCCTCAGGCGCTACGCCTCGAACGTCGCCGAGAGCGCGTCGGCGAGACCGGGCACCAGGTCCGAGCCCGTGAGGACCTCCGTGGGGGAGTCCTTCTCCCGCAGCCGCAGAGCCGACTCGCGGGCGCCGTCGCGGAGCACGGCCACCGTCATCCGGACCTCCTGGCGGTCCGGGTGGGCGGCGACCCACTTGGCGAGGCCCGCCTCGTCGAGGCCCTTGGGGACGGCCGCCTCCGCCGACGGCGGCAGCATCAGGCGCTCCACGGTCAGCGCACAGCCGGCCACCGCGTCGGGCCAGGCGATCGTCGCGAGGAACTCGTCCAGCGCGGTGCCGGAGGGGATCTCGTCCTGCTCGACCGGGGTGAGCGGAGCGGCCGCCTCACCTTCGTCGAGACCGAGCTGGGCGGCGAGCGCCGGCTCCTGGGTACGCAGCTGCACGGTGTCGACGAGGGCGAAGAGCCTGGCCGGCTGGTCCCAGCCGAGGCCGGACGCGTACTCGTCGATTTCGAGCACCGCTCGTGTGAGCGGGCTCGCGGCCATCGGAGGACCGCTGGGGGAAACGTTGGACATGGTCAATATCCTGCCTCCTTCGGACCCGGAGTCGGGAACTAGGTAAAGCTTCAGTAAGTTGCATCAGTGGGCTCTACGATCGCTGGGGCCCGCAGCACACGTCTTCGGACGCACGACTTCGGACGCTTTAGACGACCGCGAACTCGAGGGGCGCACGTTGGCTTTCCAGATGCCGGACCGCGGCGGAGGCCCTACCGGGCCACGGATCAGAGTCGGCCGGCCGTCCCGGCGCGCCCGCACCCTGCTCATGACCTTGGGTGTGCTGGCCGTGCTGGCCATGGTCTTTGTCATGTTCGCCGGGTTCTGGACCGACTGGCTCTGGTACCGCTCGGTGAACTACTCGTCGGTGTTCACCACCACCCTGTGGACCAAGGTCGGCCTGTTCACGGTCTTCGGACTGCTGATGGCCACCGTGGTGGGGGTGAACATCTGGCTGGCGCACCGGCTGCGGCCGCCGCTGAGCGCGATGTCGCTGGAGCAGCAGAGCCTCGACCGGTACCGGATGGGCATCGCCCCGTTCAAGAAGTGGGTGCTCCTCGCGATCACCGCGCTGGTCGGTCTGATCGCCGGAGCCTCCTCGTCCTCCCAGTGGCGCACCTACCTGATGTGGGTCAACGGCGTGCCCTTCGGGCAGAAGGACCCCCAGTTCCACCTGGACGTGAAGTTCTACGCGTTCGATCTGCCCTGGTACCGGTTCCTGCTCGGCTTCGGCTTCGCCGCCATCGTGCTCGGGCTGATCGCCGCCGCACTCACCCACTACCTGTACGGCGGGCTGCGCATCACCAGCCCGGGCGCGCGGGCGACCGCCGCGGCCACGGGCCACCTGTCGGTGCTGCTCGGGCTCTTCGTCAGCCTCAAGGCCGTCGCGTACTGGCTCGACCGGTACGGCCTGGCCGTGAAGTCCAGTGACTTCAAGGCCGCCGGCAACTGGACCGGCCTCCGGTACGTCGACGCCAACGCGTATCTGCCGGCGAAGACCATCCTGTTCTGCATCGCCGTCATCTGCGCTCTGCTGTTCTTCGCCACCCTGTGGCGGCGTACGTGGCAGCTGCCGATGATCGGCTTCGGCCTGATGGTGCTGTCCGCCATCCTGATCGGCGGGCTGTACCCGGCGATCGTGCAGAAGTTCCAGGTCCAGCCGAACGAGCAGGCCAAGGAAGCCCCGTACATCCAGAAGAACATCGACGCCACGCGCAAGGCGTACGGCATCGACACGGCCAAGGCCGAGAACTACTCGGGCAAGGGCGACCCGAAGCGAAAGGCCGAGCAGCGCGAGGCCTCCTCCACGGCCGCCAGCTACCGGCTCGTCGACTCCAACGTCGTCTCGCCCGCCTTCCAGCAGCTCCAGCAGGAGCGCAAGTACTACCAGTTCCCCGCGACCCTGGACGTCGACCGGTACACCGGCCCGGACGGGAAGCCGCAGGACACGGTCATCGGTCTGCGCGAGCTCAACATCAAGGGCATCCCCAAGCGCAACTGGATCAACGACCACTTCACCTACACCCATGGCTACGGCGCGATCATGGCCAAGGGCACGAGCACGGTCACGGACCCCGACAAGGGCACGGTCGGCGCACCCGACTTCACCGAGTCCGGACTGCCGACGACCGGCCAGCTCAAGAAGTACGAGCAGCGGATCTACTACGGCGAGAAGACCGAGCAGTACTCGATCGTGGGCGGCCCGCAGAAGGAGCTCGACTACGAGAAGAACGGTGAGGAGACCACCAGCTACAAGGGCAAGAGCGGGGTCAACCTCTCCAACCCGTTCAACCGCGCCGCGTACGCGGTGGCGTTCAGCGAGCCGCAGATCCTCTACTCGGGAGCGATCGGCGACGGCTCGCGGATCCTCTACAACCGCACGCCCAAGGAGCGCGTCGAGGCGGTGGCCCCCTGGCTGACCATCGACGGCGACGCGTACCCGGCGGTGGTCGGCAACCGCATCAAGTGGATCGTCGACGCGTACACGACGACGGACGGCTACCCGTACGCGTCCCGTACGACGCTGGGCCAGACGACGGCCGATTCGCTGACCGACAGCCAGCGTGCCGTCGTCGCGCAGCAGAACCAGGTCAACTACATCCGCAACTCGGTGAAGGCCACCGTCGACGCGTACGACGGCACGGTCGAGCTGTACCAGTGGGACACCGAGGACCCGGTCCTCAAGACCTGGATGAAGGCGTTCCCCGGCACGGTGAAGGCGAAGTCCGACATCGGCCCGGACCTGAAGGCCCACCTGCGCTACCCGCAGGACATGTTCAAGGTCCAGCGCGAGCTGCTGACCCGCTACCACGTCACCGACCCCGAGCAGTTCTACAGCGGCAGTGACGCCTGGCAGGTGCCGGACGACCCGACGAACAAGGACAGCAGTGCGGTCCCGCCGTACTACCTGAGCCTCAAGATGCCCGGGGAGACGGCCCAGAAGTTCTCGCTGACGACGACGTTCACGCCCGCCGGGCGCCCGAACCTCGGTGCGTTCATGGCGGTCGACGCGGACGCGAACAGCAAGGGCTACGGCTCGATAAGGCTGTTGAGAGTCACCTCGACCGTGCAGGGCCCCTCGCAGGTGCAGAGTGAGCTCAACAGCGTGCCCGAGGTCGCGACGTTCGTCCGTGACCTGAGAGGTACGGACTCGGAGATCGACTACGGCAACCTGCTCACGGTGCCGCTGGACGGTGGGTTCCTCTACATCGAGCCGGTGTACGCGCGCGGTGGCGCCGCGAACTATCCGCTGCTGAAGAAGGTGGCCGTGTCGTACGGCGGCAAGCCGGTCTTCAAGGACAGTCTCGCGGAGGCGCTGAACGCGGTGTTCGGGGTGGACGGCGCGGAGCAGCCGCCCACGACGACGCCGCCGGACGATACGACGAAGCCACCGACGACCCCGCCGGCCACCGGCGACGCGGCGCTGAAGCAGGCGATCGCGGACGCGCAGAAGGCGTACGAGGACGGTGAGGCGGCGCTCAAGAAGAACGACTGGGCGGCGTACGGCAAGGCGCAGGAGGCGCTGCAGAAGGCGCTGGAGCGAGCGGCGGCAGCGGCTCCGAAGCCGGCCGGCGGCTCCGGAGGCTGAGTCCGAACGGCCTCTGACCAGGGCCCGAGCTGGGGCTTTGGTCAGGGGCCGCCCCGCGGCGTGGTACGGTTGTTCCACAACGACGCGGGGTGGAGCAGCTCGGTAGCTCGCTGGGCTCATAACCCAGAGGTCGCAGGTTCAAATCCTGTCCCCGCTACTGAAGACGAAGGCCCGGATCCATCAGGATCCGGGCCTTCGTCATGCGCCCGGCGCGCCAAGGGCGGCCGGGACGGGGTGAGTTGGGGTGAGGCGTGTTTGACTTGTCTCTCTGTGGGCATGTCGACAAAACGCTGAAGTGACCTCACTGGCTGCGGTATACCAGGTGTACGCGGGTTGCGGGTGGTGCAACGATGGAATTTATGGGGGACAGGGCAACTCTGTTGGAGACAGGGCGGTTTGTGCAGCGGCATGCCGGGACCGGCACCGCCGCTGGTGCGGTGGGTACCGATGCCGTGGACCCTGTCGGCTCTGTCTCTGCCGACCCGGTTGAGCAGATCGACCAGGTTGAGCACGTCGACCAGGTGGATCCTGTGGACGCGGTGGATTCCGCGGAGGCGGAGACCGAGGCCCGGCACCGTCGTGCCGCCGAGGACGGCGACACCGCGTCGATGAGCGTCCTCGGGGCACTGCTGCTGCGCCGCGGTGACCTCGACGGCGCGGAGCCGTACCTGCGCGCGGCGACCGCCGAGGGGGACCGCGCCGCGGCGAACAATCTGGGAGTACTCCTCCATCAGCGCGGGTACGCCGACGAGGCCGCCGGCTGGTGGCGCATCGCCGCCGTCGCGGGCTCCGCGGCCGCCGGGCACGCGCTGGGGCGGCACTACCGCGAGCGCGGGGACGAGCCCGCCGCCGAGTACTGGCTGCGCCAGTCCGCCGAGCAGGGCCATGCGCTGGGCGCGTACGCGCTCGCCGATCTGCTGGAGCACCGCAGCGAGCCGGGCGCGGAGCGGTGGCTCCGCGCGGCGGCGGAACAGGGCCACCGGGAGGCGGCCTACCGCCTGGCCCGCGCGCTGGAGCACCGGGCCATGGCCGCTGACGCCCAGGCGCTCGCGCCCCGCGGCATGACCCCCGCCGATCGCGCCCCCCGCGCGGCGTACGGGGACCCCGGCTCGGCTTCGCAGGAGCTCGGTACCGGGCGCGGCACGCGCCGTGACGGCGAGGACGTGGGCAACGGTGTGGGGTCCGGGCGGCTGTCGTCGGCCCCCGCAGCCGCGTCCCCGGGTTCGTCCGTTCCCTGGCCGTTCGACGGGGTTGGCGCCGAGACCTCCGGCGCGGGGGCGCCCGGGAGGCCGTCCGGCGCCGATGGGCCCAACGCGGACGGTCGCGGCGCCGCGCCGCGCGGCTATGCGGCACGGGCCGGTGGCGCCGGTGGCGCCGGCAGCTCGGGGGCCGCGGGATGCGGGGACGAGAGCACGGACGGGCTGTCGCCCGGTACCGGGATCGGTACCGGCACCAGGTTCGGTGCCGTTCCCGTTGCCGGTACCAGGTTCGGCACGGGTACCCGCAACGGGATCGGGGCCGGTACTGGTTTCGGCACCGGGACCGGTCCCAGCACTGGTACCGGGTTCGGTGCTGGGGCTGGCCCAGTCCCAGTCCCCGTCCCTGGCAACGGCAACAGCAACGGGGTCGGCACTGGTACGCGCACCGGCACCGGCCGTGGCAGCGGCCCTGGCATCGGCCTCGGCACGGGTGCCGGTACGGGGTTCGGCGCCGGGACGGGCACCGCCACTGGTCCCGGTCCCGGTCCCGGCCCTGGTACCCGGCTCGGAACTGGTACCGGCAACGGGAACGGCACCGGGACCCGGCTCGGAACTGGGGCTGGCCCCGGCACTGCCAACGGAACTGGCACTGGCACTGGCACTGGCCCCGGCGCCGGCAGCGGCAGCGGGATCGGCACCGGTACCAACATCGGGACCGGCTCCGGCACTGGCAACGCCACCGGCAGCGGAGCCGGTACTCGTGCCGGTACCGGGTTCGGCGCCGGCACCGCCACCACCGGCGCTGGCACCCGGCCCGGCGCAGGGACCCACACCGGTACCGGCCCCGGCACCCGGTCCGACGCCGGGGCCCGCACCGGCCCTGGCGCCGGCAGCAGGGTCGGCCCTGGCGTTGGCGCCGGGATCGGCACCGGCCCCGGTACTGGCCCTGGCGCCCGGTTCGGCGCCGGGACCCGCACGGGCACCGGCACCGGCAGCGCCATCCGCACCGCCAGGGCCACCTCCACCACCACCGGCGGAGCCGATGCCCGGCGGGAGGCCGAGCAGTGGTACCGGCAGGCCGCGGCGCGGGGGCATCGGCGGGCCGCGTTGTATCTCGGGGCGATCCTGGAGCGCCGGGGTGAGCTGAAGGAGGCCGGGCGCTGGTACCTCACGTCCGCCAAGGACGGTGAGGCCCGCGCCGCCTGCGCCCTCGGCTTCCTCCTGCGGGACGCCGGCGACGAGGAGAGCGCGGCCGTGTGGTGGCTGCGTGCCGCGCAGGACGGCGACGGCAACGCCGCCAACGCCCTGGGCGCGCTGCACGCCGCCCGCGGTGAGCAGCAGACCGCCGAGCGCTGGTACCGCGCCGCCATGGACGCGGGTGACGTCAACGGCGCGTACAACCTCGGCCTGCTCTGCGCCGCCCAGGACCGTACCGCCCAGGCCGAGCAGTGGTACCGCCGCGCCGCCTACGCCGGGCATCGCGAGGCCGCCAACGCGCTCGCCGTGCTCATCCTCCAGGCCGGTGACGCGACCGGCGCCGAGCCCTGGTTCTCCAAGGCCGCCGAGGCGGGCAGCGTGGACGCCGCGTTCAATCTGGGCATCCTGTACGCCGGCCGTGACGACGACCGTACGGCCCTGCGCTGGTACGAGCGCGCCGCCGCGGCCGGGCACACCGAGGCCGCGCTCCAGGTCGGCATGGCGTGCCTGCGCGACGGCGAGGAGCAGGAGGCGGAGCGCCATCTGCGGTGCGCGGCCGGTGGCGGCAGCACCGAGGCGGCGTTCCGGCTCGCGACGGTGCTCGACGCCCGCCAGCCGCCGCCCGGCCCGCCCGTGCTCGGTGAGCCGGTGAACGAGAAGACCGAGTGCGAGGAGTGGTACGAGCGGGCCGCCGAGCAGGGGCACCGCCGCGCCCAGGTGCGCGTCGGCATGCTGGCCGCCGCCCGCGGCGACAACGCCGACGCCGCCCGCTGGTACCGGGAGGCGGCGGAGGCGGGCAGCCGCAACGGCGCCTTCAACCTCGGGCTGCTGCTCGCCCGCGAGGGCAACGAGCGCGAGGCCGCCCTCTGGTGGTCGCGCGCCGCCCGCGCGGGGCACGGCCGCGCCGCACTCCGGCTCGCGCTGCTCGCCGCGCGCCGGGGGGAGCTCACCGAGGGGCAGCGCTGGTGCGCCCGCGCGGTGGAGCTCGGCCCGGCGGAGGTCGCCGAGCGGGCGGCCGCGCTCCGCGATGCGCTCCACCAGGAGCTCACCGCGTGAAGGGCCGGATACCGGACGGACCCCGGACAGGGCCCCGGACGGATACCGGTTTGCGCTGGTCCACGCCGTGACGTACTGTTGGGTTCACCGACGCGGGGTGGAGCAGCTCGGTAGCTCGCTGGGCTCATAACCCAGAGGTCGCAGGTTCAAATCCTGTCCCCGCTACTGAAACCGAAGGCCCGGGACCTGAAAAGGTCCCGGGCCTTCGGCGTGTGCGAGCAAACCATGTTTCGGCGATGGCACCGCGTGCTTCGCGCTTCGCGCAACGCGTATCAACGCCCATCCAGGCCCATCAGAGCCCATTAAGCCGACGATGCCGGGCGCGGAGCGCCCGGCGCGCACGTCGCGCTACGCCGTCGCGCAGTTCGGGCAGACGCCCCTGTACGTGACCTCGACGTCGGAGACCGTGAAGCCGAAGCGCTCGGAGTCCGGCAGGTCGGCCAGCGGGTTCCCGGCCGGGTGGACGTCGCGGATCGCGCCGCAGCGGCCGCAGACCAGGTGCTGGTGCGGCCGGTGCGCGTTCGGGTCGTACCGCTTGGCGCGGCGGTCCGTGGAGACTTCCAGGACCTCACCCAGAGTGACGAGCTCGCCCAGCGTGTTGTAGACCGTCGCCCGGGAGATCTCGGGCAGCCGCTCGACGGCGCGCGCGTGCACCTCGTCGGCGGTCAGATGTACGTGGTCCCCGTCGAGAACCTCGGCCACGACGCGACGCTGCGCGGTCATCCGCCAGCCGCGTCCGCGCAGTCGTTCCAACAGGTCACTCATGCCGACCAGCCTAACAGGGAGGGGGATCAAGTCCCGAACAGGTGTGGGTTTGGACCCTTGCTTGACTTAGACATTGTCTATTGTAGGATCGAGTTCGGCATTCGCCAAGGGACAGGACTTGCAGCAATGACGCAGGACACGCAGGAGGCGCACGTGACGCAGGGGCCGCTCACCACGGAGGCCGGCGCGCCGGTCGCCGACAACCAGAACAGTGAGACCGCCGGTGTCGGCGGTCCGGTCCTCGTGCAGGACCAGCTGCTGCTGGAGAAGCTCGCCCACTTCAACCGTGAGCGCATCCCGGAGCGCGTCGTCCACGCGCGCGGTGCGGGTGCGTACGGCACCTTCACGGTGACGGCGGACGTCACCAAGTACACCCGTGCGAAGTTCCTCTCCGAGGTCGGCAAGCAGACCGAGACGTTCCTGCGCTTCTCCACCGTCGCGGGCAACCTCGGTGCGGCGGACGCGGTGCGTGACCCCCGCGGCTGGGCGCTGAAGTTCTACACCGAAGAGGGCAACTACGACCTCGTCGGCAACAACACCCCGGTGTTCTTCATCAAGGACGCCATCAAGTTCCCGGACTTCATCCACACCCAGAAGCGCGACCCGTACACCGGCTCGACCGAGGCGGACAACGTCTGGGACTTCTGGAGCCTCTCGCCCGAGTCCACCCACCAGGTGACCTGGCTCTTCGGCGACCGCGGCATCCCGGCGTCGTACCGCCACATGAACGGCTACGGCTCGCACACGTTCCAGTGGAACAACGAGGCCGGCGAGGTCTTCTGGGTCAAGTACCACTTCAAGACCGACCAGGGCATCAAGAACCTCACCCAGGCCGAGGCCAACAAGCTCGCGGGCGAGGACCCGGACAGCCACCAGCGTGACCTGCGCGAGTCGATCGAGCGCGGCGAGTTCCCGACCTGGACCGTGCAGGTCCAGATCATGCCGGCGGCCGACGCGGCGAACTACCGCTTCAACCCGTTCGACCTCACCAAGGTGTGGCCGCACGAGGACTACCCGCCGATCGAGATCGGCAAGCTGGAGCTCAACCGCAACCCGGAGAACGTCTTCGCGGAGGTCGAGCAGTCCATCTTCAGCCCGGCACACTTCGTCCCCGGCATCGGTCCGTCCCCGGACAAGATGCTCCAGGGCCGTCTCTTCGCGTACGGCGACGCCCACCGCTACCGCGTCGGCATCAACGCCGACCACCTGCCGGTGAACCGTCCGCACGCCACCGAGGCGCGTACGAACTCCCGTGACGGTTTCCTGTACGACGGCCGCCACAAGGGCACCAAGAACTACGAGCCGAACAGCTTCGGCGGCCCGCACCAGATCGACCGCCCGCTGTGGGTCGGCACCCCGGTCACCGGTGTCACCGGCGACCAGGCCGCCCCTTCGCACTCCGAGGACAACGACTTCGTCCAGGCGGGCAACCTCTACCGCCTGATGTCCGAGGACGAGAAGGGCCGTCTGATCGAGAACCTGGCGGGCTTCATCGCCAAGGTCTCCCGTGACGACATCGCCGAGCGTGCGGTCGACAACTTCCGTCAGGCGGACGGAGACTTCGGCAAGCGGCTGGAGGCCGCGGTCCAGGCCCTGCGCGGCTGAATTCCAGCACTGGATCGCTTGTCGTAGGGAGAGGGCCGGATCCCCGTCGGGGGTCCGGCCCTTTTCCGTGCGCACCCGGGTCTCCGTGCCCGCCCGGGTGCCGGGACGAGCTAACCCGACAGCGTCGCCGCTGCCGCCCGGTGCCGGGCCGGGGCCCAGCAGCGGATGATGTCGCGTACGGACACGACACCGATCGGTCCATGGGCGTCGAGCACGATCAGGTGGCGGAAGCCGCCGTGCGTCATGGCCTCCGCGGCCTCCTCCAGGGTCCAGGAGGGTGCGGCGAAGACGACATCGGTGGTGGTGTGGGTGCCTGCGGTTTCGCGGTCCGGGTCCTGCCCCGCGCCGAGCGAGTTCAGGATGTCGCGTTCGGTGAGGATGCCGAGGCCACTGGTGTCGGTGTCGAGGACGACGGCCGCCCCGACACGGCGTGCGGCCATCAGCCGGGCGGCCTGCCGGAGGGTGTGCGCGGGTCCGATGGTGAGGACCACCGTGCTCATGGCGTCACGGACGAGCATGGATGGAGCCACCTCCTTCGTGAACCGTTCAACGAGAACCGATTCACAAATTCACAAATGGGGGGACTCTCAGAGTCGCAGTGATCCGCGGCATCAACAAGGGGGCCTGCGCGACGTACCGCGCAGGCCTCGGGAGCGCCGGTTCTCAGGAGCGCCGGTTCAAGTACTCCAGCAGTTCCTCGTGCAGCAAGCCGTTCGAGCCCGCCGCGTTCCCGCTGTGGGGACCCGGAACGCCGTCCAGGCCGGTGAAGGAGCCGCCCGCCTCCTGGACCACGATCGCGGGGGCAGCCATGTCCCACAGCGACAGCTCCGGCTCCGCGCAGATGTCCACCGAGCCCTCGGCGACCAGCATGTACGGCCAGAAGTCGCCGTACGCGCGCGTGCGCCACACCGACCGGGTCAGGTCCAGGAAGCCGTCGAGGCGCCCGTACTCCTCCCAGCCGCTGATCGAGGAGTACGCGAACGACGCGTCGGACAGCCGGGACACCTTGGACACCTGCAGCCGGGTCGCCGAGGCCAGGCTGCGGCCCGTGTACGCGCCCGCGCCCTTCGCCGCCCACCAGCGGCGGCCGAGCGCCGGGGCCGACACCACGCCGACGACCGGCTGGTAGCCGCCCTCGCCGGCCTCCATCAGGGAGATCAGCGTCGCCCAGACGGGCACGCCGCGCACGTAGTTCTTGGTGCCGTCGATCGGGTCGATGACCCAGCGCCGAGGGCCGGTGCCCTCGATGCCGTACTCCTCGCCCAGGACCGCGTCACGCGGCCTGGCCCGCTGGAGCTGGGAGCGGATCAGCTCCTCGGCCGCCTTGTCGGCCTCGCTCACCGGGGTCATGTCCGGCTTGGTCTCGACCTTGAGGTCGAGTGCCTTGAACCGGTCCATCGTCGCCGCGTCGGCGGCGTCCGCGAGGACATGGGCGAGACGCAGATCATCGTGATAGTCGGCCATGAACGGAACTCTATCCCCGCCCGCGCCGGGGCGGACCGGGCCGTCCATCCCCTGGGCCGGACCCCTGGCGCTCTTGACAGCGCGTGGCCGTGCGTCAACTCTGAGTGCAGTCGCAGCCGCAGCTGCCCGGGAGGCCCCATGCCCACAGCGCGTGAGTCACTGCTGAACGCCGCACTCGCCGCCCTGTCCGGCCTGCCCTGGTCCGCGGTGCGGATGGTCGACGTGGCCAGTGCCGCCGGGGTCTCCCGACAGACGCTCTACAACGAGTTCGGCAGCAAGGACGGCCTCGCCCGCGCGCTCGTGCGGCGTGAGGTCGACGCGTATCTGTACGGAGTCGACCGGCTGCTCGCGGAGCGAGCCGACCGAGGCGACCGGGCGGACCGTGGCCCGGCCGGGTGCGCCACGTCGCTCGTGTCCGTTGCCGAGTGGACCGTCGTCGAGGCCCGTGGCAGGCCGCTGCTGCGTGCCCTGCTCACGGGCTGCTGGGCCGAGCGGCTGCCCGCCCCGCGCCCCGTGCGCCCCGCCGCCCGTTCCGGCGTGCCCGCCCAGCGACGCGCGGACGCCGGACACCCGGCCCCCGCCGATCTGGTCGCGGTGGTGCGGGACCGCTCGCTGGCCGCCCTGGAGCAGGGCGGCACCCGCGGCCGCACGAAGGAAGAGGTGGCCGAGCTCGCGCAGCGCTGCGAACTGGCCGTGCGGCTCGCCCTCTCCTACCTCCTCGCGCCCACGCCCGAGGGGGTCGGTCAGCTGGTCCGTACCGCCCTCAATGGGCCGGGCTCGAGAGCTGCAGGCCGATGACGCCGGCGATCACCAGCGAGATCGAGACGATCTTCAGGGTCGAGACCACTTCGCCGAGGAAGATCATCCCGTAGATCGCGGTGCCCGACGCGCCGATGCCCGTCCACACCGCGTACGCCGGGCCGACGTCGAGTTTCCGCAGGGCCAGTGTCAGCAGTCCGAAGCTGCTCATGGCGAAGACGGCGAAGGCGATCGTCGGCCAGAGGCGGGTGAAGCCGTGCGACAGCTTGAGACAGATCGCGAACCCCGTCTCCAGGAGTCCGGCGACGACTACCAGCAGCCACGCCATGGTCAGTGCCTCCCGCGTCCCAGTACCGCGCCCAGTGACTCTCGTGACTGCTTCGTCTCACTTGGTGCGATTATGCACTTACCAGCGGCGACCGGTCGCAAACGTGCGCGGATCAGTCGCCTTCGCGTCGCTCGCGCGTGGCGAGCAGTCGCCTCAGTGAGTACAGACGCGCGGGATCGGCCTTCCCCTGAGCCACCCACTCGTCCAGCGCGCAGTCCTGCTCGTCGTGCGAACACGCGCGCGGACAGCCCTCCGTACCCGGTTCCAGGTCCGGGAAGGCGTGGATGACCCGGGACGGGTCCACGTGGTGCAGCCCGAAGGACCGCACGCCCGGTGTGTCGATCACCCAGCCGTCGTCGTCGCCCGCGAGGGGCAGCGCGAGCGCCGAGGTGGTGGTGTGCCGACCGCGGCCCGTCACCGCGTTGACCACGCCGGTGCTGCGCCAACGGTCCTTCGGGACCAGGGCGTTGACCAGGGTCGTCTTGCCGACGCCGGAGTGGCCGACGAACGCGGTGGTCCGGCCCCTGAGGTGCTCGTAGACCCGTTCCGCCGCGACGCCGCCCACGAACTCGTCGCGGGTGGTGACGACGTGGGGGACACCGAGCGCGCCGTACATCTCCAGCAGTTCGTCGGGCGGTGCCAGATCCGACTTGGTCAGCACCAGCAGCGGCTCCAGGCCTCCGGCGAACGCCGCGACCAGACAGCGGTCGATCAGCCGCGGGCGCGGCTCCGGGTCGGCCAGGGCCGTCACGATCGCCAGCTGGTCGGCGTTGGCGACGACGACGCGCTCGTACGGATCGTCGTCGTCGGCCGTACGGCGAAGCACGGACCGGCGTTCCCCGATCCGGACGATGCGCGCCAGGGTGTCCTTCTTGCCGGACAGATCGCCGACGAGCTCGACCCGGTCGCCCACCACGGCCGCCTTGCGGCCCAGCTCGCGGGCCTTCATCGCCAGGACCGTACGGTCGTCGACGAGACAGGTGAGCCGGCCCCGGTCGACGGTCAGGACCATGCCCTCCGCCGCGTCCTCGTGCTTCGGGCGGATGCTCGTACGGGGACGATTGCCCTTCGGGTTGGGACGCTGGCGGATGTCGTCCTCGTCGGTGTGCTTGCCGTAGCGGCGCATGTCTGCCGTCCCCGCTCAGTTGCCCGCGAGCATGTCGGTCCACATCCGCGGGAAGTCGGGCAGGGTCTTGGCGGTCGTCGCCACGTTCTCGATCTCCACGCCCTTGACGGCGAGGCCGATGATCGAGCCGGCCGTGGCCATGCGGTGGTCGTCGTACGTGTGGAAGACGCCGCCGTGCAGCGGGCGCGGGCGGATGTGCAGCCCGTCCTCGGTCTCCGCCACCTCGCCGCCGAGCTCGTTGATCTCCTTGGTGAGCGCGGCCAGCCGGTCCGTCTCGTGCAGGCGCAGGTGCGCCACACCGCGCAGCGTGGACGGGGAGTCGGCGAGGGCCGCGACCGCCGCGATGCCGGGGGTCAGCTCGCCGACCTCGCTCAGGTCGACGTCGATGCCGTGGATCCGTCCGGTGCCGGTGAACGTGAGACCCGCGTCGGTGAGCTCGCAGGAACCACCCATCTCGGTGAAGATCTCTCGCAGTGCGTCACCGGGCTGGGTGGTCCGCTCGGGCCAGTCGGGCACGGTGACCCGGCCGCCGGTGACCAGGGCCGCGGCCAGGAAAGGCTGGGCGTTGGACAGATCCGGCTCGACGGTCAGATCGCGGCCGAGCAGCGCGCCGCTGCGCACCCGCCAGACGTTCGGCTCGCCGCCGGTCTCGGGCTCGTCGACCCGCGCCCCGACCGCACGGAGCATGTCGACGGTCATCCGGATGTGCGGCATGGACGGCAGCGTCGAGCCCACATGCCGTACCTCCACGCCCTGGTTGAAGCGCGGCGCCGACAGCAGCAGGGCGGACACGAACTGGGACGACGAGGAGGCGTCGATCTCGACCGGGCCGCCGTCCAGCGCCCCGCCGCCGTGCACGGTCATCGGGAGCGCGCCGCGCCCGTCGTCGTCGATCCGGGCGCCCAGTGCGCGCAGGCTGCTGATCACGCCGCCGAGGGGACGCTCGTACGAGCGCGGGTCGCCGTCGAAGCGGATCGGGCCGTCGGCGAGGGCGGCGACGGGCGGCAGGAAGCGCATCACCGTGCCGGCGTTGCCGACGTCGACCGCGGCCGGGCCGTGCAGTCCGGCCGGGATGATCCGCCAGGCCTCGCCGCTGTCCGGGCCACCGGTGGAGGTGGAACTGGAGGAGACCTGCTCCTCGATGCCGACGCCCATGGCCCGCAGGGCCTCCGCCATCAGCAGGGTGTCGCGGGAGCGCAGCGGCCGGCGCAGCCAGCCGGGCTCGGCGGCCAGCGCCGCCAGCACCAGCCCGCGGTTGGTGACCGATTTCGATCCGGGCACGGTGACCGTCGCGTCGACGGGCCCGCTCGCGTAGGGGGCGGGCCAGAGGGCGGGCTGCACGGGGCTCTCGGTCATGGCCTTCACTTTAATGGGCCCGCGCGGCCCGAGCTGTTCCGCAACCGGTCACAGACCGAGCAGCCAGCGACCGCCACCGATCAGCGAGCACAGCGATACGGCATGGAAAAGGAAGAGCCACATCGCCGCCGGAACGTTCGTCAGCCGGGACAACTGGTCCGCGTCCGAGTCCGGCGCCCCGCCGTGCCGCCGCTTCGACTGGAGCTCGAAGGCCGGTCGTACGCCGCCGAGCAGCAGGAACCAGACGGCGGCGTACGCGAACACCGCCTGCACCATCGGCTCGGTCAGCCAGGAGACCAGCAGGAAGGCCGCGCCCGTGAGGATCACCGTCAGCGCCCCGTACGCGTTGCGGATCATCACCAGCATCGCGATCAGCAGCGCGGTCGCCACCCACAGCAGCAGGGTGATCCGGTGGTCGGCGAGCAGCCAGGCACCGCCGAGGCCGAGCAGCGACGGCGCGGTGTAGCCCGCGGCGGTGGTCAGGATCATGCCGATACCGGTCGGCTTGCCCCGGCTGACCGTGAGACCGCTGGTGTCCGAGTGCAGCCTGATGCCGTCGAGGCGACGGCCGGTGACCAGGGCTATCAGTCCGTGACCGCCCTCGTGGGCGATGGTGATCGCGTTGCGGGACAGCCGCCACAGCGAGCGCGGGACGACCGCGACCAGCGCGAGCGCGGCGGCGGCGGCGACCAGCCACTGCTCGGGCGCGGGCTGGGTGCCGAAGACTTCCGGGGGCATGGGCATATCCGGGGTGGCTCCTCGTGGCGGTGGGCGTCGTGGCAGTGTGGCACTTATGTGCGGACGGTATGCAGCGAGTCGCAGGCCCGAGGACCTCACGGGGCTCTTCCAGGTCGAGAAGTGGGAACCGGCGGAGAGCCTGGCCCCCGACTGGAACGTGGCCCCGACGAAAGAGGTCTACGCGGTACTCGAACGCCCTCTGAAGGACGCGGCGGACCGCCGTCCGGTTCGCCAGCTGCGCGCACTCAAGTGGGGACTCGTCCCGTCCTTCGCCAAGACCCCGGAGGGCGCGGCGCGGATGATCAACGCCCGCGCCGAGACCGTCCACGAGAAGCCCTCCTTCCGCCGGCCCTTCCAGGCCCGGCGCTGCATCCTGCCCGCCGACGGCTACTACGAGTGGGTCACCGGCGTCGACGAGCGGCAGCTGGAGGTCGAGGGCAAAAAGAAGCGGCCGCGCAAGCAGCCCTACTTCGTCACCCCGGCCGACGGGTCGGTCTTCGCGATGGCCGGGCTGTACGAGTTCTGGCGCGACCGGACGCTGCCCGACGGCCATCCGCAGTCCTGGTGGGTGACCTGCTCGGTGATCACGACGGAGGCGGAGACGAGCCCGCTGGCCGTCGCGCCCGCCGAGGGCCCGCGATCGCTGTCCGACATCCACCCCCGGATGCCGCTGATGCTCACCCAGGAC
Source organism: Streptomyces sp. NPDC000410 (assembly GCF_040300305.1). Lineage (NCBI taxonomy): Bacteria > Bacillati > Actinomycetota > Actinomycetes > Kitasatosporales > Streptomycetaceae > Streptomyces > Streptomyces sp. NPDC000410. The sequence goes on along the minus strand of NZ_JBEPDM010000001.1, from coordinate 7,961 downwards.
CGCTGGGACGCGTGGCTCGACCCGGCACGTACGGACGTGGACGAGCTGCGCGGGCTGCTCGCGCCGCCCCCGCACGGTCTGATGCGGGCCTACCCGGTGGCCACGGCCGTCTCGAACGTCCGCAACAACGGGCCGGAGCTGCTGGAGGAGCTGGAGGCCCCCGAGGTCGGCACGCTCTTCTGAGGCTCCCGGGTCCGGCGTTCACGGGTCGGTCCGAGGCTCCTGGGGGCTTGTGGTGTGACACTGCTGACGTGACACACAGCGAGATCGTCGAGACCCCCGCCGGGGACGCCCGCATCACCTGGCACCCGGCCACCGGCAAGGCCCGCCTCGTCCTCGCCGTCAGCCACGGAGCGGGCGGCGGCATCGAGGCCCGCGATCTGCGGGCGCTCGCCGCCGAGCTGCCCGCCGACGGGGTGAGCGTGGCCCTCGTCGAACAGCCGTGGCGGGTGGCGGGCAAGAAGGTGGCGCCCGCGCCCGCGACGCTGGACAAGGGGTGGCGGGGCCTGTGGCCCGCGCTGCAGAAGCCGGGACTGCCGATCGTCGCGGGCGGGCGCAGCGCCGGCGCGCGCGTGGCCTGCCGCACCGCGCGCGAGCTCGGCGCCCGCGCCGTGCTGGCGCTCAGCTTCCCGCTGCACCCGCCGGGCAAGCCGGAGAAGTCACGGGCCGACGAGCTGCTGGGCGCCGGCGTGCCCGTACTCGTCGTCCAGGGCGGCAACGACTCGTTCGGGAAGCCGGACGAATTCCCCGAAGGGGCGTACGAGCTGATCGAAGTGGACTCCGCCGACCACGGGCTCTCCGTGCCGAAGCGGGCGGCACTGACCCAGGAGGAGGCGCTGGCGGCAGTCGTCGACGGCGTACGCAAATGGATCACCGCGCTGCGGGAATAGCGGAACGCCGGACCACTGTTGTGCCGGACGTCAGTGCAGCAGCCTGGAAAGGAAGTCCGTCGCATGGGTTCGACCATCTGCCCCAGTCGCTCGCACGCCGCTGACCTGGACTGGACGGTCATTCCGGCGGGCAAGACGGGTTCTATTCGGGCGGCGGGCGGAGCGGTTGGTCGTCTATCCTCCGATTCGAGTGGGTCCGCTTTCGGTCCCACCACAGCGTTGGAGGAGGTGGGTCCGGTCACTGGGACCGACGACGGCCGCAACACGGAAGAGACGGCCGCCGAGCGCAACGCACGATTCGAGCGGGACGCTCTTGGCTACCTCGACCAGATGTACTCGGCCGCTCTGCGCATGACGCGCAACCCGGCCGATGCCGAGGATCTCGTACAGGAGACCTACGCGAAGGCGTACGGCTCCTTCCACCAGTTCCGCGAGGGCACCAACCTCAAGGCCTGGATGTACCGGATCCTCACGAACACCTTCATCAACTCGTACCGGAAGAAGCAGCGCGAGCCGCAGCGCAGTGCCGCCGAGGAGATCGAGGACTGGCAGCTCGCGCGCGCCGAGTCGCACATGTCGACCGGACTGCGCTCCGCCGAGTCCCAGGCGCTCGACCATCTGCCGGACTCGGACGTGAAGGAAGCGCTGCAGGCGATCCCCGAGGAGTTCCGCATCGCCGTCTATCTCGCGGATGTAGAGGGCTTTGCGTACAAGGAGATCGCGGACATCATGGGAACACCCATCGGTACGGTGATGTCCCGACTGCACCGGGGCCGCCGCCAGTTGCGCGGCATGCTCGAGGACTACGCCCGTGAGCGCGGGCTCGTTCCCGCGGGCGCCGGGGAGTCGACGAACGATCGGAAAGGCTCGGGCTCATGAGCTGCGGAGAGCCGCACGAGACTGATTGCGCTGAGGTCCTCGATCATCTCTACGAGTTCCTCGACCATGAGATGCCCGACAGCGACTGCACCAAGTTCGAGTCGCACTTCGAGGAATGCTCTCCCTGCCTGGAGAAATACGGCCTGGAACAGGCGGTGAAGAAGCTCGTCAAGCGCTGCTGCGGCCATGACGACGTTCCGGTCGATCTGCGGGCCAAGGTCATGGGCCGGATCGAGCTGATCAGGTCGGGCCAGGCCGTGCCGGACCACGATGTGACGGCGACGACCGGGCTCGCCGGGGCGGATCTGCCGGGCGCGGCGGCCGACTGACGCCGTCCGGCCGGGCTCGCTGATCGCGTGGAGGACTTCGAGGGGCGCACCGTACGGCGCGCCCCTCGCCCATGTCACCGGCCGTGTCACTCGATGGTGCTAACCACGCGCATCCGGCCTCCGTGGAACCTTCAACTGGCTAGCCTTTCGCTCACTTTGACGTCGGCCGGGGAGGGGTTGAGGGCGGGTGAGAGGTGTTCCGGGCGGGGCGCGTGCGTTGATTCTCTGCGCGGTGGTCTGCGCCGGAGCGGGCGCGCTGCATGCGGTGCTGCCCGGCGCGCGCGTCCCCTGGAGCACCGTCGCACAGCTGGCCGTGCTGTACGCGGTGTGCGAGATGCCCGCCCGCTGCCCCGTCATCAGCCGGTTCGCCGGCGGGGCCGTACCGATGAGTGCCGGATCGTTCTTTCCCGTGCTGCTCGCGGCGGCCCTGCTGCTGCCGCCCGCCGCGGCGGCGCTGGCCGCGGTGCCCGGCGCGCTCGTCGCCCGCGTCGAACAGCGCCCCGCGGGCGCCCGGCGCGTCTGGCGGGCCGCCCAGATCGCCCTGGCCGCTTGGGCGGCGTCGGGTGCCGCCGCGCTGTCCGGTGGGATGGGCGAGGCCGCCTTCCCCCGGGTGCTGCTGCCGGCGGGGGCGGCCGCGCTGGCGTTCTGCCTGGTGCTGACCGCGCTGGACGGGGCCATCCTGGTCACCGCCGAGCGCGTGCCCGCCCGCGCGGCCTGGCGGGGCCTGCTGCCGCGCGCGCTCGCGCCGCACGCCGTGCACGGGCTGGCCGGGCTGATGATGGCCGTGCTGTGGAGCAGCCCGTACGGGCCGGTGTCCGCGCTCTTCGTCCTGCTGCCGATGGTCATCTCCTGCTGGGCCTTCGGGCAGTACCACCGCGAGCGCGGCGCCCACCGCTCCACCATCCGCGCCCTGGTGCAGGCCGTCGACATCAAGGACCGGTACACCCGCGGCCACAGCGAGCGCGTCGGACAGGCGTCCGTGCTGATCGCGCGCGAGCTGGGCATGGACGAGGAGCGGCTGGAGGTGCTCCGGTTCGCCGGGATCCTGCACGACGTCGGCAAGCTCGGCGTGCCCACACGCGTGCTGCGCAAGGACGGGCCCCTGACGGCGGACGAGCGGCGGGTGATCGAGCTCCATCCGGAGTACGGCCATGAGATGGTGCGCGGAATCGGCTTCCTCGGCGAGGCCAGGGCGGCGATCCTGCACCACCACGAACGCCTCGACGGCACCGGCTACCCGTACGGCCTCGCCGGCCGCCAGATCCCCGAGTTCGCCCGCGTGGTGGCCGTCGCCGACGCCTTCGACGCGATGACCTCGACCCGCTCGTACAGCCGGGCGCGTCCCGTCGCCACCGCCGTCGAGGAGCTGAAGCGGTGCTCCGGTACCCAGTTCGACCCCTGTATGGTCCGCGCCCTCGTCCGCGCCCTCGACCGCCACGGCTGGCAGACAACGGTCACCGCCGACGAGCCCTTACCCGGCCGCCCGCCCGCCGCCGAGGCCCCCGGCCCGGAACCCGGCGCCCGAATCCCGCGTCCCGACGACGCCCCGCCGCGGGCACCCGAGCCCGCCACCGGGCGCCGCACGGCGGAGAGGCGTGGCGGATGAAGGCGCCGGCCCCGCGCCGTCCCGGCCGAGGCGGGGAGCCGCACCGCCCAGAGGCGGGGTGGAGGAGAGCGCGCTTCCCGCGCCGGGAGCCGCGCCGTGGAGAGGCGGCGGCGGTGGAACCGGGTGGGCCGTTCGCCGGTGTGGCGGGGCGGGGCGGGGCGGGGTGGTGTGGGTGAGACCGCGCTTCCCGCGCCGTCCCGAGCGCCCCCGCGTCCCGTTCGCCGTCGTCTGTGTCTACGGGGCCGCCGCCGCGCTGGGTGGGGCCGGGATCGGGTGGGTCGGGGGGAGCGGGGTCGAGCAGCCGGGGACCGCGGTCGCGTTCGGGGTGCTCATCGCCGTGGGAGAGCTCGCGCGCTGGGGTGCGCCGGAGCCGCGGGACAGGGAGCCCGCGCCGCTCGGCTTCGCCGGCGCGCTCGCGTACGCGCTGCTCGGCGAGTGCGCCGGGCTGGCCACCACGCACGGGGTCTGCCAGGTCGTCGCGGTCGTCGTCGCGGGCACCCTCGTCGGGGCCGTGCCGCACATCGCCCGGGGCCGCGGCGCCGCGCCCGACCACGTGGCGCGCCGGGTGCTCACCGTCGGGTTCGCCGCGGCCTGCTTCCAACCGCTCTACAACTCCGGCACGTTGGCCGACCGGCTCGGCCAGGGCCCGTACTACGCCCTCTACCTGCTGCTCCTCCTCCTGCTCACCGCGCTCTGCGACGCCGTCGTCGCCGCCCTGATGCTGCGCGCCCGCACCGGATATCCGTTCGGCCCACTCCTGCGCGACGAACTGCGCGCGCTCCTCGGCATCGGCTCCGCCGTCTGCGCGACCGGTGTCGTGATGGCCCTGGCCACCGCCGTCGCCGGGCTGTGGGCGCTGCCCGTCTTCTGCGTACCGCTCCTGCTCACCCAGCTGGCGCTGCGCCGGTACGCCGCCGTACGCACCACCTACCGCCAGACGATCGCGTCACTCGCCCGGGCCACCGAGATCGCGGGCTACACCCCCCACGGCCACGCCCACCGGGTGGCCGCGCTCAGCACGGCCGTCGGCCGGGAGCTGGGGCTCTCCGGGCCCGAACTGACCGTTCTGGAGTACGCGGCGCTGATGCACGACATCGGGCAGCTCTCCCTCGTCGACCCCGTCCCCCGGGGCGCCACCGCCCTCCTCCCGGCCGCCGAGCAGCGCCGGATCGCCCTGCTGGGCGGCGCCGTGGTCCGCCAGACCGGAGTCCCGGCTGCCGTCGCGGTGGTCGTGGAGCGGCAGGCCGACCCGTACCGGGAGCAGCCGCTGCCCGCCCGTATCGTCCGGGCCGTCAACACGTACGACGATCTCACCGGTGAAACCGGGCAGGGCGGGCAGGGAGCGCTCGGCGCCCTGGAGCGGCTGCGCCTCGGCACCGGCCACGACTACCAGCCTGAGGTCGTCGAATCACTGGCCAGGGTCCTGGCCCGGGGTGGCCTGACCCCGTCCCCACCTGGGTAACCCATGGGTAATGAGCGAGCGTCCGACCGGGCATGGTTGGATGCGAAGGAGAGGTGTCGGGGGGCAATGACCCGAGCGACCGGCAGGCGGGAATCGTGAGGATCTTCGGGAAGGTACGGCATCGGCCCTCCGCCTCGTGGCGGCAGGCCACCGACCGCGCGTTCACGCTGATCGGCGACGGCCGGTACGAGGACGCGGGCGCGCTGCTGACCCGCGCGGCGGATCTGGAGCCCTGGCTCTCGGAGTCCTGGTTCAATCTGGCGCTGCTGCACAAGTTCCGGCACGACTGGGAGCAGGCGCGCGCCGCAGGCCTGCGGGCCGTCGCGCTGCTCGACAAGGAGACCGGCGCCCCCGACTGGTGGAACGTCGGGATCGCCGCCACCGCCCTGCAGGACTGGCCGCTGGCCCGCCGCGCCTGGCAGGCGTACGGCCTGAAGGTGCCCGGTGAGGCCGCCGCGAACGGCGAGCCCGTCGGCATGGAGCTCGGCAGCGCCGCCGTACGGCTGTCGCCGGAGGGCGAGGCAGAGGTGGTGTGGGGCCGCAGGCTCGACCCCGCCCGGATAGAGGTCCTGTCCATCCCGCTGCCCTCGTCCGGCCGCCGCTGGGGCGAGGTCGTGCTGCACGACGGCGTACCGCACGGCGAGCGCACCACCGTCGCGGGACACAGCTTCCCCGTCTTCGACGAGATCGAGCTCTGGGCGCCCTCACCCGTCCCCACCTGGGTGGTGCTGCTGGAGGCCGCCACCGAGGAGGACCGGGACGCGCTGGAACAGCTCGCGGCCGACGCCGGTTTCGCCGCCGAGGACTGGTCCTCCTCCGTGCGGCTGCTGTGCCGGGCCTGCTCGGAAGGCAGCATGCCGAGCGCCGAGGGCGACGGCGAGCACCTGGACCCGCACGACCACAGCGAGCCGGGCCACCCCGGTCCGCTCGGCCACCGCACGGCCGGCGACCTCTGGGTGCCGGAGCGCGAATGCGGTATCGCGGCGCCCGCCGGGCTGGTGCGCGGGCTGCTCGACGGCTGGGTCGCGGACAGTCCGGACAGCCGCGAGTGGCGGGATCTCGAAGAAGTCTGCTGAGCCGCTTTCGGGGGGCCGTAGGCTGTACGGGACACCGAGACCGGGTTTGCAGGAAGGCGTACGGCGGAATGGCGCAGCAGGAGACGGACGAGCACGAGCAGATCAGCGCGGGTGACGACGGCTTCGTCGTCGACACCGAGGACTGCGAGGAGCGTGAGCAGGCGTACCGCGAGCGCGGCACGGCCCGTCCCATCACCGTCGTCGGCAATCCGGTGCTCCACAAGGAGTGCAAGGACGTCACCGAGTTCGACGACAAGCTCGCGGCGCTGATCGACGACATGTTCGCCAGCCAGCGGGCGGCCGAGGGCGTGGGCCTGGCCGCCAACCAGATCGGTGTGGACCTCAAGGTCTTCGTCTACGACTGCCCGGACGACGAGGGCGTACGGCACACCGGCGTCGTCGTGAACCCGGTGCTCCAGGAGCTGGCGCCGGAGCGCCGCGTCCTCGACGACTCGAACGAGGGCTGCCTGTCCGTCCCGACGGCGTACGCCGCGCTCGCCCGCCCCGACTTCGCCGAGGTCCACGGACAGGACGCCGAGGGCAAGCCGATCAAGGTGCGCGGCACCGGCTACTTCGCCCGCTGCCTCCAGCACGAGACGGACCACCTCTACGGGCGCCTGTACATCGACCGGCTCTCGAAGCGCGACCGCAAGGACGCGCTGAAGCAGATGGCGGAGGGCACGCCCCGCTACGAGACCGTGCCCAACGACTGATCATTCGCCGGACACACGGCAAAGCGGCACCGCTCCTGGACGGAGCGGTGCCGCTGTCATGCGTGGTGACTAGCCCCGCTGGTCGTCAGGCCGGAGCCGAACCCCAGCCGCTGTCGGCCGGAGTCGAACCCCAGCCGCTGTCGGCCGGGGCCGAGCCCCAGCCGCTGTCGGCTGGAGTGGAACCCCAGCCGGAGTCGGCCGGGGCCGAGCCCCAGCCGGAGTCGGCCGGGGCCGAGCCCCAGCCGGAGTCGGCGGAGGCGGTCGCGGCCGCCCCGCCCACCATCAGGGCGGCGAACGCCGCGGTCGTGATCACTCGTGCTGTGCGAGACATGAGACCCCCAGTACGTCGATGCTGCGGTCGGCCGGGACCGGGGCGGGCTCAGGCCCCCCACCGTCCCCGTTGATCACACCGTACGAAGGCCTTCTGTCGGCTTCCTGTCAGCGTTCTGTCGGCCGGCACGAGTGGATGATCACAACCAGTTCGGCGACAAACCGAGTTGACTCTTCATCAGGCCGCCTGCGGACCCCGGAAGGTGCGCCGGTAGGCGTTCGGCGTGGTGCCGAGCGTCCGCAGGAAGTGGTGGCGCAGCGCCGCCGCGTTGCCGAAGCCGCTGCGCCCCGCGATCGTGTCCACCGTCTCGTCCGTCGACTCCAGCAGCTCCTGGGCGAGCAGCACCCGCTGCCGGAGCACCCAGCGGTACGGGGTCGTGCCGGTCTCCTGCAGAAAGCGGCGGGCGAACGTACGCGGTGACATGTGCGCGCGCTCGGCGAGCTGCTCCACCGTGATCTCGGTGTCGAGGTGCCGGGACATCCAGCCCAGCACCTCGCCCACCTTGTCGCAGCTCGTGTGCGGCAGTGGACGCTCGATGTACTGAGCCTGAGCCGTACGGAGTGCTGATGGTGAACCGTCCCTAGTGACCTGGTTCGGAGATCCTGTCGCAGTAGCGGCAGATCCGGTCGAGGATCTGGTCGGCGGTCTTGGTCCACTTGAAGGGCCGGGCCTCGT